>CAJUPG010000121.1 GCA_910588455.1 uncultured Oscillospiraceae bacterium | reverse complement strand
TTTTTGATTTTATATGCAAAAATCCCGCACCGAAGTGCGGGATTTTTGTCTGCATCTTTTTTGTCAACGCAAGTTGGTACGGCTGAAGGGATTCGAACCCCCGACCTACTGGTTCGTAGCCAGTCACTCTATCCAGCTGAGCTACAGCCGCATACTTCAGGTATCCCCTGACAGCTAACTCAGTATAGCACAGCCTTTTGGAAAATGCAAGAGAAATTTCCGCAAATTTTTCATTTTTTTATCGCCGCAAATATCCCGGCGGGCGGTACTGGAGGGCCTCGGCGATGTGGGGGACCTGAATCTCCCCGCTGCCGTCCAGATCCGCGATGGTCCGGGCCACCCGGCGGATTTTGTCGTAGCTGCGGGCGGTGAGGCCCATACGCTCAAAGGCCCCCTTCATCACGCTCTGACAGCCCTCGTCCAGCCGGCACCAGCGCTCCAGGGCCTCCTGGCCCATCTGTGCGTTGCATATTCCCTCCTGAAGCTCTCGGCCATTCTGGATGGACCGGGCCCGGTTTACCCGCTCCTTCACATCGGCGGAGGACTCCGCCGGGGCCCGGACGGTGAGGTCGTCAAAGGGCAGGGCGGCCACCTCTACAAACAGGTCGATCCGGTCCAGCAGGGGGCCGGACAGCCGGGATAAATACCGGGCCACCTCCCCCTCGGTACACCGGCACCGGCGGCTGGGGTGTCCGTGCCAGCCGCACTTGCAGGGGTTCATGGCGCACACCAGCATAAACCGGCTGGGATAGGTGACCGTTCCGGCGGCCCGGGAAATCTGGACCTGGCCGTCCTCCAGGGGCTGGCGGAGGACCTCCAGCACATCCTTGGAAAATTCCGGAAGCTCGTCCAGAAACAGCACCCCGTGGTGGGCCAAGGAAATTTCCCCGGGCCGGGGGCTGGACCCGCCCCCCGCCAGCCCCATGGGAGATACGGTGTGGTGGGGGGCCCGGAAGGGCCGCTGGCAGACCATGGGCTGTTCCTGGGAGGTCAGCCCCAGCACCGAGTGAATCTCCGTGGCCTCCAAAGCTTCCTGGAGGGTCATATCCGGCAGGATGCCGGGCAGGCGGCGGGCCAGCATGGACTTGCCCGAACCGGGGGGGCCGGACATGAGGATGTTGTGCCCTCCGGCGGCGGCGATCTCCAGGGCCCGCTTTACGTTCTCCTGGCCCTTCACCTGGGAGAAGTCCGGAGCCGCCTGTTCGGTCCGGCCGGGCGTCCAGGGGGCGGCGGGGGAGATGCGTTCCTCCCCGGTGAAGTGCCGGGCCAGCTGGCCCACGTCCTCCACCGGGTAGACTGCCGGGCCGTCGGCCAGGGTGGCCTCGGCGGCGTTCTGGGCGGGGACAAAGAGGGATTGAATCCCCGCCCGCTTGGCGGCCAGGGCCATAGGGAGCATCCCCGCAGCGGGGCGCAGCCTGCCGGACAGGGACAGCTCCCCTACAAAAGCACAGTTTTCGTCCCGGATGCGCAGCTGATGGCCGGCGGCCAGTATGCCCACCAGAATGGGCAGGTCGTAGAGGGTGCCGGCCTTTTTCAAGTGGGCGGGGGCAAGGTTGACCGTGATGCGGCTGACGGGAAAGTCGAAGCCGCAGTTTTTGATGGCGGACCGCACCCGTTCCCGGGCCTCGTTCACCGCCGCGTCGGGCAGACCAACCACGGTGAAGGCGGGCAGGCCGCCGGACAGATCGCACTCGCAGCCCACCTCGTAGCCGGTGACCCCGTGGAGCCCCAAAGAGCGCACTTGAAAGACCATAACAGCAGACCTCCTTGCGTTTGTCTCTATTGTACCTGCTTTTCCGCCGGTTTGCAACGAGAAGGGCGGTTTTTCCCGGAGAAATTTATAGTAGTTGGCGAGTTTACAAATCTGCGGAAAAGTGTTACAATTTATCATGTCTGGAATGCGGATTGCCCATAGTTATTTTGCTATACTGTCTATAACCATTTCCAACATGGTCAAAATTGGAATCGGGTTGTACAATAAGAGGCAGGTATGTATTCCAGAGGCGGGTTTTCCCGTTTCCAGTAAAATCAGAAGAAAGTAGGGAACTCTATGGCAAGAAAGTTCAAAACCATGGACGGCAACAATGCGGCCGCATATGTCAGCTACGCCTTTACGGAGGTAGCCGGCATCTACCCCATCACGCCGTCCAGCCCCATGGCCGACTACGTGGATCAGTGGGCGGCTCAGGGCCAGAAAAACATCTTCGGCACCACCGTGAAGGTCATTGAGATGCAGTCTGAGGCCGGCGCCGCCGGCACCGTCCACGGCTCCCTGGCCGCGGGCGCGCTGACCACCACCTACACCGCCTCCCAGGGCCTGCTGCTGATGATCCCCAATATGTA
>CAJUPG010000120.1 GCA_910588455.1 uncultured Oscillospiraceae bacterium | reverse complement strand
CTTTCATATAGCGCAAAAGGGCCTGGGTCAGCTCCCGCTCCCGCAGCCGGGAGGCAGGGATACGCTCCCCCTGGAACAGGAGGACCTGCCCGTCCTGGCACCCGCGCACATAATCCAGGTTGACCAGATAACTCCGGTGGCACTTGAAAAAACGCCCATCCACCCGCCTCTCCAAGTCCTCCAGCTTGTCATAGTAGTCGATCACGGTTCCGTCCTGTTTATGGAGATAGACTTTCCGGCCCAGGACCTCGCAGTACACGATATCCGAGAGCAGAACGACCTCGCAGCCGGTCCCCCGCTGGATCACCATCTCCTTCGCCCCCCTGTGCTCCAGAGAGCGGAGCACCCGGTCCATGGTTTGATGGAAGCGGACGCTGTCCAGTGGCTTGAGCAGGTAGTCGTACGCCTCTACCTGGAAAGCGTCGAACACGCACTCCTTCAAAACCGTCACGAAAATCAGCAGGCTTCGGTTTCCCCGCTGGCGAAGCAGTCCGGCCGTCTCCATTCCGTCCGGTTGTTCCATCTGGATGTCCAGAAAAATCACGTCAAAGCCATCGCCGCTCTCCAGCAGGGCGCGTCCGCCTGAAAAGCTGCTGACAGAATAGGCGGTGATTTGCCTCTTTTCCATATAATCTGCGAGGTGGCCGGCAATCGCCCGGGCCATCCGCGGCTCGTCGTCGCAGATCGCGAATTTTATCATATTCATCACCACGTTTTCTTCCCAGATTAGCAGAAGAGAAACAAGGACGCAAGGCTCATTGTAATAGAATGTCGCAAATCTGTCACGAAATGAATTTCGCCGTTCTCAAAAAACCGGCGGAGCGGCCGCTGCCGCTCCGCTTCTGTTCATCTATGCGTTACGCGCGTGAAAAGACAGCTTGATTTCCAGCGTATCGCCTGTGATCCGGGCGGACGCCTGTCCGCCCATCCGCTCCATCAACTCCCGCACAATGGAGAGCCCCAGACCGGCCCCGCCCGTCTCCCGGGCGGGGCTGCTCTGATAGAAGCGGTCAAACAGGTGATCCGGGTCCGGCCGGGGGCCGGGGCGCAGGGCATTGGAAAAGAGAATTTCACCATCCCCGCCGGAGACCGCCAGTCCCCCGCCGCCGTGGCGCAGGGCGTTGGCAATCAGGTTCCGGTACACCCGGCCCAGGGCCTCCGCGCTGGCCCAAACCCTTCTATCCTCCCGGTCAAACCGCAGCTCCGGCTCCACTCCCGCCGCCTCCAGCTGAGGGTAAAACTCCGCCAGCGCATCCCACAAAGGCGGCAGGACGGCCGTCTCCTGACACTCCAGCGGCAGCGGCTCACTCAGCAGCCGGGTGTACAGAAACAGCTCGTCCAGCAGCCCTTCCAGCTCCTTCAGCCGCTTTTGTACGATGCCCAGGTACTCCCTCTGCCGCTCCGGTTCTCCCTCCAGCAGCTGCAAATAGCCCATGGCCCCGGCCAGAGGGGTGCGGATGTCGTGGGAAATACAGGCCATGGTGTATTTTAGCTCCTGGTCCCTTCTCTGGGTTTCCAGGCGAAGCTGCCGCGCCTCCTCCAGCCGATGGTTCACCGTCCGACACAGCCGCCGGGGCGCCGCGCCGCTCATTCCCACCGTCAGGCGCAGATTGCTTTGCAGCGGCGTTTCCTCCAGCGCCCGGGCCATCTCCAGCATTTGGGCGCGGTAGGAACACAGGCGCAAAAGAGCGATTCCCAGGGCGGCAAGGGCCAGAATCAGGGCCGGCAGCATAAAAACTCCTCCTTAAATGTCCCGTTTCTCCATAAACAGCAGGCTCCCCGCAGCGTAAATCAGACTCCAGACAAGGGTGCAGGCCAGAATCAGCCCCACCTGCGGTGTGTTCACACCGCACACAACGGCACTGAGGAAATACTGCTCCAGGCGGGGGAGTCTCAGCATGGCGAAGAGGGTTCCCGCCAGCATAGCGGTCAGGCCGCTCCCCGCCACCATGGACAGAATGATTCCCAAGGTATTGCTCCGGGTCAGCAGGACCAGCGCCAGGGCCATCAGGGAAAAGGCCCAGTGGGGCAGCCACAGCCAAACGGTGTATTGTACAATACTCCAAACCGGTGCCGGCGCCGGGCGCCAATGCACAAGCACAGGGGCGAACAACATCAGCAACACCGAAAAGACCGTCAGAATCCCGCTGTAAATTCCCGCCAGAAGTATTTTCGAACACACATAATCCCGGCGGCGGGGCTTGACGCAGCAGGTATTTTTGATGAATCCGCTGGAAAAATCGCCGTTGACAAAGATCGTCACCCCGATCCCGGCCATCACCAGCAAAAAGCCGCCGCCCAAGGTCTCGTGCATCAGCTCCATCTGAGACATGCTATGAATAAGTTCGCTCAGCATCCAGTCCGATTCGGTGACCTCCGCCCCCTGGGTCTCCATGGCGTCCAGCGTTTCCGGGCTGGCGATGTGCGCCGCCATTACCACCACCAGAAGCAGCAGCAGCGCGGTCACAGCCAGCATCACATAAAAGCTCCGGCTCTTTACCAGCCGCCGCAGGTCCATACGCAGCATATTAAACACGATCGCTTCCTCCCATCCGCTCCAAAAAGTAGCTCTCCAGGTCCTGCCGGTGCAGCCCCATTTCCTCCACCGCGACACCCGCCTGGGTGAGAAGCTGCCCCACGGCCCTGGCATCCACGGCCTCGTAAATCCGGAGCTCGCCCTCCGGCCGCATTTCCCAGCGGGTCAGATGGAGCTCC
>CAJUPG010000119.1 GCA_910588455.1 uncultured Oscillospiraceae bacterium | reverse complement strand
GCTTCTCCATGGACTGGGCCCGCTTGAAAATCTTGTCGTTGCCCGAGTAGGCCCAAATCCGAAGCTGTTCTGCTGCCTTCTCAAGCTGCTGGATTTTGGCCTGCTCCTTTTCGTACTGCTTCAGCTGCTCCTCGTAGCGGCGCTCCTTCTCCACGGCGTAAAAGCTGTAATTTCCCGCGTAAAATTCGGCCTTGCCCCCTTTGATTTCAATGACCCGATCCACCACCTGATCCAGAAAATACCGGTCATGGGAGACGGTGAGCACCGTCCCCTTGAATTTTTCCAGATATTCCTCCAGCCACTGGGTTGCCCGCAGGTCCAGGTGGTTCGTAGGCTCGTCCAGCAGGAGGATATCGGTGTCCTCCAGAATCAGGCGAGCCAGGTTTACCCGGGTTTTCTCTCCGCCGGACAGCTGGTCAAAGAGCTGCTCCCGCATGGACGGGGGGATGGACAGGCCGTTGGACACCTTGTTTTTCCGGGTATCCGTCTCGTAGCCGCCGCCCGCCTGAAAGGCGCTGGACAGCTTGTCGTACCGGCTCAGTAAAGCGGAATCACTTGCCCCCTGCTCCAGCTGCTCGGAGATGGCCTGCATCTCCTGTTCCAGCTCCCGCAGAGGGGCGAAGGCCGCGTCCAGCACGTCCTCCACCGTGGATCCGGCGGGATAGACGGGAATCTGGGAAATCAATCCCATGCGCTTGCCAGGGGCGGTCATTACCTCCCCCTGGTCCCAATCCAGCGCACCGGTCAGAATCCGCAGCAGGGTGGTCTTGCCGCAGCCGTTGGGGCCCAGCAGACCCACCCGCTCGCCGGTGTCCACCTGAAAGGTCAGGCCGTCCAATATTTTTGTACCAACCTCAAACTCTTTCACCAGGTTGGCAACGGAAATGTCAATCATGATTGGGTCCTCTTTCGTAAATCCTTTAACATTATATACTCTTCTTCTGTCTCCCGGATCACTTCAAACCCTGCCCGGCGGTACAGGCCATACGCCCGGTTTTCCTTCTGTACCGAAAGAGAGATTTGTGGAAAGTTCTTCTCCTTTACAGCGCTTACAAGTGCTGTGAGCAGCGCCGTCCCAATCCCCCGGCTTCGATACTCTGGCAGCAGGGAAACAGCCAGCGAAGGCGTTTGGCTGTCGATCTGCCCATAGCCGTCCATGATTCTGGCCCAAGCGGCTCCCACCACCTGGCCGTCCTCCTCCGCCGCCCAGGCCGTATCGGCCGGTTCTGCGCCAAAGCCGGACACATACACTTGTAGCTCCGGTCTCCGAAGGATGCTCCACGGGGGTGGTTCCATCCCCGCCGGCACAAAAATCGCCTCATACAAAAATAGGTTCAGCAGCTCATATTCGGTCTCTCTCAGTGGGCGGATCATAATTATTTCTCCAGCGTCAGCTCCGTCAAATAGGCGGACAGCTCCTCCATCTTCATTCCCCGGGAGGCTTTTACCAGAAACACGCTGTCCGGCTGCACCAGCCGCTCCAAAACCAGCTTGGCCTCCTCCTTGGTCCGGCAGTAGTGGATCTCCGGCACCCCGGAGCTGCGCGCCCCCTCAGCAATCTGAGCCGCCAGCTCCCCCACGGCCACCAGGCAGTTGATTCCCGCCTTGCCCAGGCATTCCCCCACGCCGGTGTGGAGGGCAGGGGCGAAGGGGCCCAGCTCGAACATATCCCCCAAAACCGCAACCTTATTCTGGCCCTGGCTGTCCGCCAGCACCTGAATGGCCGCCCGCATGGACTGGGGATTGGCGTTATAGGTGTCGTCCAGAATGGTGATATGGTCCCGGCGGCACAGCAGGTTCATCCGCATCCGGGTGGGCACAAACCGGGAAATCCCCTCCTCAATCTCGTCCGGCGTCAGTTCAAAACGCTCCCCCACCACAGCGGCAATCAGGGAGGGGTACACCATATGGTCCCCCAGGGCGGGAATTTTAATGTCCCGGTCCATGTGCGGGGTGCGCATCCGGCAGTGGATGTGGCTGGCTCCGTCTCCGCCGGTGACCTGGGCCTGGTACTCCAGCCCCTCCCCCTTGCCATAGAACACCGTGGGGATCCTGGTGGTCCCCCGGAGGGTTTTGAGAAATTCGTCGTCCCCGTTGAGCACCAGCAAGCCATTTTCCTTTACATGGGGCACCAGTTCACACTTTGCCTTGAAAATGTTCTCCCGGCTGCCCAGCCGCTCAATGTGGGCGTCGCCGATGTTGGTGATGATTCCCACATCCGGCTGCACCAGCCGGGCCAGATAGTCGATCTCCCCAAACTTGTCCATGCCCAGCTCCAGGATGCCAATTTCGTGGCTCCGGTTCAGACCCAGCAGGGTCAGGGGCATACCCACATTATTGTTGTGGTTCCCGGCGGTTTTCATCACATTGTACTTGACCCCCAGCACCGCCGCCAGCATATCCTTGGTAGTGGTCTTGCCTACGCTGCCGGTGACCGCCAGAAAGGGAATGGGAAACAGGGTTTTGTACCAGGAGGCCAGGGCTCCCAGGGCCTTCTCCGTATCCTCCACCCGGACGTAAAACCGGTCGGGCCGGGGATTGGACAAATCCTTTGCCGTGATGCACCCCACCGCCCCGGCGGACAGGGCACTCTCGATATAGGCGTGGCCGTCGAACCGGTCTCCCACCAGGGGGATAAACAGAGAACCGGGATGAATGGCCCGGCTATCGGTATCCACCCCTGAAATGGGGGTCTCCAGGTTGGCAAATTCGCCCGCCAGCGTTCCATCCACCGCCTGAATTAGCTGGGCCAGCGTAATGGTCTCCATCATTCATCCGCCTCCTTTGCGGACTTCCAGGGATACGTCCGCGATTCTTTGACACAGGCACCCATAGTCAATGCCCACCGCCGCCGCCTCCTGGGGAACCAGACTGGTGGGGGTCATGCCGGGCAGGGTGTTGATCTCCA
>CAJUPG010000118.1 GCA_910588455.1 uncultured Oscillospiraceae bacterium | reverse complement strand
GGGGGGCTGTCCGGCCCCGCCGTGCTGCCGGTGGCGGTGCGGATGGTGTGGGAGGCGGCCCAGGCGGTGAAGCTGCCCATCCTGGGCATGGGGGGCGTGTCCAAGGGAACGGATGCCGCCCAGCTGATGCTGGCGGGGGCCTCCGCCGTGGCGGTGGGCACCGCCCTGTTTGCCGACCCCTTCGCCCCCCTGAAGGTCCGGGACGAATTGGCCGGCCTGGCCGCCCGGCAGGGGCTGGCGTCGGTTTCGGAGCTGACCGGAGGGGTGCGCCCCTGGTGAAAAGGAGGAGAGTTCCATGCTGGAGCATGTGATCGAGCTGTGCCTGCCCACCATTATCTCCGCCTGCGAGCTGATGGGTATTTTCGTGGTGGCGGTCACCGCGCTGCACGCCTTCTGGCTGTACTGCGTGGGGATGGTCACCCGCCAGCCCCGGAACATCAAGTTTTATTTGGCCGACGGCCTGGCTACCAGTCTGGAATTTAAAATGGCCGCCGAGATTTTGAAGACCGTCCTGGTCCGGACGCTGAACGAGCTGATGGTGCTGGGCGCGGTGATTTTGCTGCGGGCGCTGCTGTCTTTGCTGATCCACATCGAGATGAAGGGGGAGCGGCAGGAGCGGCTATCGAAGGAACAGGAGGACTGATATGACCACGATTTATCTCATCCGCCACGCCGAGGCGGAGGGCAATCTCTACCGCCGGGTCCATGGCTGGTACGACTCCCTGATTACCGAAAACGGCTACCGGCAGATCGCCGCTTTAGAGGAGCGTTTCCGGGATATCCACATCGACGCGGTGTATTCCAGCGACCTGTTCCGCACCCGGACCACCGCCCGGGCCATTTACCGCTCCAAAAACCTCCCCCTGCGCACCCACCCCGGCCTGCGGGAGCTGAATCTGGGGGAGTGGGAGGACCGGACCTTTGGAGCTGTGCGCCACAGCGACCCCCGGCAGATGGACCTGTTCAACCGCACTGACCCGGCTTGGGAGGTGGAGAAGGCGGAGAACTTTTTCCAGCTGGGGGACCGGCTGTATGAGACGGTGGGCCGTCTGGCAGGGCGGCATCCCGACCAGAGCGTGGCGATGTTCAGCCATGGCATGGCCATCCGTCAGTTCCTGGGCAGGGTGAAAAATATCCCGCCGGAGGAGTGGCACGCCATGCCCCACGGGGACAACACGGCGGTGACCTGTCTCACCTTCGACGGGGAGAAGTTTACCATTCAGTTTGAGATGGACAACTCCCACCTGCCCGAGGACATCTCCACCCTGGCCCGCCAGTCCTGGTGGCGGAAGGACAAAAAGACGGCGGCGGACGTGAACCTGTGGGCGGATATCCCCGTTAAAACCTGGTCCCAAGATCAGGAGCTGTACCTGAAGCTGCGGCGGGAGGTCTGTCCCGGCGTGGAGGACGCGCTCCTTCTGGCCGAGGCGGAGGAGCTGTGGAACCGCTGGCCCTGCGGCATGTGGAACATCAACATCTTCCACGCGGGGGAGCGGCCCATAGGCGTGATCCTCTATGACGACCGGTGCAACACAAAGAGAACGGGGTACATCAAATTTCTGTCCCTTCTTCCGGAGGACCGGGGCAGAGGGCTGGGAATCCAGCTCATTGGGGCGGCGGTGTCTATGCACCGCAACAGCGGCCGGGACCGACTGCGCCTCCACTGCCCGGCGGACAACGACCGGGCCCGGCGGTTTTTTGAGAAGTATGGCTTTAAAAAGATCGGAGAGGGCCCGGAGGGGGACCTTCTGGAGAAATACATCGGGTATGATTGGTAGCATCTACCCGCACAGCTCCCGGAAAATGGTCTCCCGCAGGCCCAGGCCTACGGCGTAATAGGCATAGGCTTCATAGCTGCTGCATTCCGTTAGGCGGCTGAGAAGCTGATCGCAGAGCTCAAAGCCTATTTGCTCCCGGACCTGGGACAGAACCTGCTCATACGCTGTTTTGGCGGAATGATAGCCGGGAATGTCCTCACAGAGACAGACGACAGCGTGGGAAACGTCTTCATTTCCCCAGAACAGCTGGGCAAATAGTTCTTGCATAGTTGCCACTCCTCGTCTACAATACATTCGCAGTTTGCGAATGTAATTATACATCTACAAATTGCGAATGTCAAGGGGCGAAGGGAAAGAAAATGAAATTTCATGAACGTATCCGGCTGCTGAGAAAAGAACGGGATTTGACGCAGAAAGAAGTTGCTGCTGAATTGGGAATCGGCTTTCGGGCCTACCAGTGCTACGAGTTGCAGCAGCGGTCGCCTGATATGAAGGGCCTCATTGCCATCGCCGACTTCTTTGACGTCAGCTTGGATTACCTGGTGGGGCGCTCCGAGGAGCGGGAACGGCGGTGAAAATCCCGGGTGTGTCCTATTCGCAGATTTTATGTAGGGGCGGACATTGTCCGCCTGCGGGCGCACACTGTGCGCCCCTACAAATCGTGCTAATTCTCCTGACTGTAATAAAATGTACGGTAGGACACTCTCAAAATCCCTCTTGCATTGAGTGACACCAATGTGTTATAATAACCTTGGCGAAAGCCAAAACTGATAATCATTCCATGTATCCACCGCAAAAAGCGGCCCCCCGTGAGAGATGGGAGCTCTCCGGGGGGCCGCTTTTTGCGATGACAGGCTTACTGTTCCCTGCTATGTCTGTCAAGCCACTTGCTCACGCAGTGGGAGACTACGTTCGCTGCGACAGACACGATGAAACTGATAAGCATATCCATGTTTCCACCTCCTCCCGCTGCCGGTGTAGGTGGGGACAGCACCGCTATTATACCAAAATTCGACAGCCCCCGCAAGTGTCGCAAACGTGGTAAACGCGTGGTGAAAATGCCCCTTGCATATCCCGGGGCAAGTGTGTTATAATGACCTTGGCGAAAGCCAAAGCTGATGATGTAATTCA
>CAJUPG010000117.1 GCA_910588455.1 uncultured Oscillospiraceae bacterium | reverse complement strand
ACTCCGCAATGGTGATGCCGGTGTAGATGGAGGCCTCACGGGCGGCCACGGGCATATCCGACGTGTTGGCGATCAGCACGGTCCGCTTCATCAAAGACTCGCCGGTCCGGGGGTCCACCAGCTCCGGGAACTCCCGGAGCACGTCGGTCATCTCGTTGCCCCGCTCGCCGCAGCCGATGTAGACCACCAGGTCCACGTCGGACCACTTGGCCAGGGCGTGCTGCATTACCGTCTTGCCCGAGCCGAAGGGGCCGGGGATGGCGGCGGTGCCGCCCTTTGCCACGGGGAAGAACGTATCCACAATCCGCTGTCCGGACTGGAGGGGGATGGTGGGGGGATACTTGTGCTTGTAGGGCCGGCCCACGCGGACGGGCCACTTCTGCATCATGGGCAGCTCCACTTTAGAGCCGTCGGCCAGCTCCAGCACGGCGATGGTCTCGGTGACGGTGAACTCGCCGGACTCGATGGACACCAGCTTGCCCTTCATCTTGGGGGGAATCATAATCTTGTGGAGGATGGAGGGGGTCTCCTGGACGGTGCCGATGATGTCGCCGCCCACCAGCAGAGCGCCGGGCTCCGCCGTGGGGGTAAAGGTCCACTTCTTTTCCCGGTCCAGGGCGGGGACTTCCACGCCGCGGGGCAGGTTGTTGCCCTTCACCTTCTCCATAATGACCTCCAGCGGGCGCTGGATGCCGTCGTAAATGTTCTCAATGAGGCCGGGGCCCAGCTCCACGGACAGGGGGGCGCCGGTGGTGACCACCTCCGCGCCGGGGCCCAGGCCGGAGGTCTCCTCATAGACCTGGATGGAGGCGGAGTCGCCGGTCATGGTGAGGATCTCACCGATCAGGCGCTGCTCGCCCACACGGACCACGTCGGCCATGTTGGCCTCCTTCAAGCCGGTGGCCACCACCAGCGGGCCGGAGACCTTAACAATTTTTCCCATAGGTATGATTACCTTCTTTCCGGGTTGATTTTATAAAATATCCGCGCCGACCGCCCGCTCCACGGCGGTCTTGACGTTAGCCATGCCGATGCCCAGAGACCCCTCCTTGCCGGGGATCAGAATGATGGCCGGGGTCAGGGCGTCCTTATACCGGGCGATTTCCGGCTGGAGCTGCTGGGCCAGCTGCTCCGTGAGGTAAAGGATGGCGCAGTTTTCCTTTGCCAGAGCGTGCAGGCGGGTTCTGGCCTGCTGCGCGTCGTCCACCGGGTAGACCTCCAGCCCCAAGGCCTTGAAGCCCAGAACGCTGTCCTTGTCTCCCATGACTGCAATTCGATACATAGGCAAAAACCACCTTTCCTCACGCGTAGGCCGCCCGCAGGCGGCTGCGAATGATCTCCGGGTCCAGGTTGGCCATCCGGCCGGACAGAATAATCCGGGCGGCGGTGACCTCCGCCTCCTTGGCGTACAGGTAGCCGATGACGGTCTCCTCCCCAAAGGGGACCCGCCGGGCGGCAGAGACGTATTGAGTCACCGCGTCGTCGCACAGCCGCTCAAATTCGGTAAGGCTTCCCGCCTCCCGGTCCAGCAGGCGGCTGCCCGCAGCGGCGGCCTGGGCCAGCGGCCCTGCGGAGAACCGCTCGGCCAGCTCCTGGCCCCGAGCGTTGGCGATGGCCTTGGGGGACACGCTGCCCCCCTCCAGCAGAGCCCGATTCAAAAAGTCGCTTCCCCGGCCCATCCGGGCGGCCCGCACAGCGGCCCGGAGATTTGCCGCATCCACGCTGACCCGGACGTAGCCCTGCAAAAAGGGACTGTCCTGGGCCAGCCGGGCCATCTCCCCAAAGCAGGCCTGGTCCAGAATGAAGTCGGCCAGCTGGGGGTCGCGGGTGGCGGCCAGAGTCTCCCGGGCCTGGCTCAGAGCGGCGCGGAATTCTTCGCTGCACCCCTGGACCTCGCCGCGCTGAAAGCTCTCCTGAAGCTCTCTGGGGTTCCAGCGGCCTCCGGAAGCCAGCAGGCGCTCTGCGTTCTGGCCGGTGTACTCGGCTTTCAGCAGGACCTTGGCGTTATGGTAGTCGTATTTCACCTGAAAGATCTCCACCAGCCGGGGGTCCGGCACGGCGGCGCGCATCTCCTGAAACGCGGCGCTGCGGGACTGGGCCAGCATCTCCTCCAGGCGCTGGGGGCTCAGGGGGCCCCCGTCCTCATAGCCGCACTCAGCCAGCAGCTTGGCGGCCTCAGCGGCGTCTCGGGCTTCGATCATCCGCTCCATCCGCTCCCGGTTCAAAAGCCGGTTTTCCATGGCGTGGACCCGGGCGGAGACAGCCAGATAATCGGTATCCTTTCGGTGGGACAAGGTATCCCTCCTCACTCGTTTTCAAACAAAATCCCGGCGATTTCCCGCTCCAGCTTTTCCCGCTGGAGGCGCACCAGGGTTTCAAAGGTGCAGTTCATCTCAATTTCCCCGTCGCTGAGGATCAGGCCGCCCTGGATGTTCCGGGTGTCCTGGGACAGGGTGAGCTGGGCGCCCACGCCCACGATTTTGTTGATGAAGGCCCCCATTTTGGACTCGCCGATGGAGCCGGGCAGGGCGCCGGCGTTTTTCTGGGCCAAAATCTCGTTGGCCCCCAGAACCACCTGCTTGCCCAGCCGGGCCCGGTCCCGCTTGGAGAAGATCACCTGCTCCTTGCCGGAGCTGGAGGCCCCGGCGGCCAGCCGGGACAGCAAGGGGATCAATTCCTCCTCCGGCAGGGCGCAGAGCTTTTCCAAAGCCCGGTCAAAGACCAGGTCCAGCATCTCCTGCTTGGCCCCCAGCAGCAGCTTGCGCTTCTCCATCTGGGCGGCGGACTCCAGGCGCTCCTGCCGCTCGGCGGCGGCTTTTTTGCCCCGCGCCAGAATGGCCTCCCGCTCCTGGTCCGCCTGAGTCCGGCTCTGGGCCAGCAGCTCCTCGGCCTGGCGGCGGGTCTCCGTCTCCAGCTGGGAGAGCTCCCTCTGGGCGTCGTCCTGGATGCGCTGGGCGATTTTTTCCATTCCGTTCATACGCAATAACCCCTTCCCGGCGGGATTACAGCTGCAGCAGCATCAGCATGGAGGCCAGCAGGGACAGGATGGCGTAGAACTCCACG
>CAJUPG010000116.1 GCA_910588455.1 uncultured Oscillospiraceae bacterium | reverse complement strand
GACTTCCACGCCATCGGCGCGGCCAACAACCTGCTGGCCGCTATGCTGGACAACCACATCCAGCAGGGCAACGCCCTGGGCATCGACGGCAAGCAGATTACCTGGAAACGGGCCGTGGACATGAACGACCGGCAGCTGCGGCACATTGTCTGCGGCCTGGGGGGCCGGATGCAGGGCGTCCCCCGGGAGGACGGCTTTGAAATTACCGTGGCCAGCGAAATTATGGCGGTGCTGTGCCTGTCCTCCTCCATCCCGGACCTGAAAAAGCGGCTGGGCGATATCATCGTGGCCTATACCTACGAGGGCAAGCCCGTCACCGCCCGGGACCTGAAGGCGGAAGGGGCTATGGCGGCCCTTTTGAAGGACGCCCTGAAGCCCAACCTGGTCCAGACGCTGGAGGGCACCCCGGCTTTCATCCATGGCGGGCCCTTCGCCAACATCGCTCACGGCTGCAACTCCATTATGGCCACCCGGATGGCCCTGAAGCAGGCGGACTACACCGTCACCGAGGCGGGCTTCGCCGCGGATCTGGGGGCGGAGAAATTTGTCGATATCAAGTGCCGCAAGGCGGGACTTGCCCCTGCCGCCGTTGTGGTAGTGGCCACGGTCCGGGCGCTGAAATACCACGGCGGCGTGGCCAAGGCGGACCTGAACCGGGAAAATCTGGAAGCGCTGGAGCGGGGCCTGCCCAACCTGCTTCAGCACGTGGACAACGTGAAAAACGTGTTTGGCGTCCCCTGCGTGGTGGCTGTCAACGCCTTCCCCACGGACACGGAGGCGGAGCTGGAGCTGGTGCGGGCAAAGTGCCGGGAGCTGGGCGTCAACGTGGCGCTGTCCGAGGTGTGGGCCAAAGGCGGAGCCGGCGGAGAGGAGCTGGCCCGGGAAGTGGTCCGCCTGTGCGGCGAGCCGAGCCGGTTCGCGTTCACCTATGAGGACGATCTGTCCATCGAGGAGAAAATGAACGCCATCGTGACAAAAATCTACCACGGGGACCGGGTGGTCCTCACCGCCAACGCCAAAAAGCAGGCCAAGCAGCTCACGGAGCTGGGCTTTGGCCATCTGCCCATCTGCATGGCGAAAACCCAGTATTCCTTCTCCGACGACCCGGCCCTTTTAGGCGCGCCCCGGGGCTTTGAGGTGACGGTGCGGAATTTGAAGGTGTGCGCGGGAGCGGGCTTTATCGTGGCCCTCACCGGGGACATTATGACCATGCCCGGCCTGCCCAGGGTCCCCGCCGCCGAGCGCATCGACGTGGACGAAAACGGCGTGATTTCCGGGCTGTTTTAAGGGTCTTTGGGGGTATAGGGGCAGGGCTCCCATTGGCATTCCGGCAGCTCCACCGCCCGGTGGCCGTAGTTTCGTACGGAATACTGGGCGTGCCACGGGCAGCTCTCCCCAAAAAGGAAACAGGACCAGTCGATCCCCCTCTCAGCAAGGTCCCCCCGGGCCGCGTCCACCTGATACCACTTGCCGTCGATCTGCACCATATTCCAGGCGTGGCCATCCATATGCTGGGCGTCCTGCTCCTGAAAGCCCTGCACCACAAGGCAGGTCAGCCCCGCCCGCTTGGCCAGCAGGTCAAAAGCCAGGGCATAGCCGCTGCAATTTGCAAGGCCGTTTTTCAGAGCGCCGTAGGCGGTGACAAAGGGATAGGCCGGGTTGTAGCTGCTGCATTCAATCCCGTTCAGGTCCACCGGGGTGCTGGTGTATTCCTGGTTTGGGTCTGTGTAGTAGGCCGTGCGGGCGCAGAGGGTCCGGAAGATGTATTCGCATTTTTCCGCCTCAGACAGCCCCGGCTCCATCCCGGACAGGAGCGCGTCCGCCAGGACAATCTGCTGGTCATAGGCGCGGTTCAGCGCTTCGTTTTCATATGCCAGCGCGGTTACCATGACGTGCAGCTCCCGATTTGGCAGCCTGTGGACGCACAGGGGATTTTTGCAGGCCGCCTCCCCGTCCCCGAAGGTGTAGCGGAAGGCCCGGTAGCCGTAGCAGTCGGTGGCCATCTCATACAGATGGACCACGTTTTTGAATTCCACGGTGGTCAGAGGGGCGGGCAGGGTGAAATACCGGCTTTGCAGCCCGTCCGGGCGCACATCGTCGCTGAAATACTCCCCGTAGAGCAGATCAAAGGCCTGCTTCTGCCGGTCGTTCATCCATTCGTATTCGTAGCCCCACACCTCCGTGCAGCGGCGCACCGGCAGACTGCCGTTATAAAGCCAGTATCCCGGTTCCGGGGCCGGTGTGCCGAATCCGGCCAGCAGACACAGCAGGCCGGCCAGCCATAATATGGTGGATTTCATGGGCGTCCCCCCTTTTCTTCATTTTACCACAAAAAAATTCCCGGCGCATACAGCGCCGGGAATTTTTTTACAGCTCCAGAGCGGAAATAACCTTCGCGCACCGGGGGCAGAGGGTGGAGTGCTTACTGTCGGCGCCCACGGTGGGCAGGACCTTCCAGCAGCGCTCGCACTTCTGGCCGGCGGCGGGTTCCACCCGTACCTCAGCCGCATCGCCGGATACCTCCGCCTGGGAGACAATCAGCAGGTCGGCCAGCTCGTCCATGCTCACGAACCGGCTTCCGTCAATCCGGCCGGAGGGGATGGTTACCTTGGCCTCCAGACTCTTGCCGATTTTCTTCTCGTTCCGGGCGGTCTCCAGCGCGGCGTTCACCGCGTCCCGGAGGGTAATCAGCCCGCTCCAGGCGGCCATCGTGTCCCCGTCCAGGGCGTACTCGGTGAAAGGCTTGTTCATCTCGTTGAGGAGCACATTCCGGGGATCGTCGCACTCTCTATGGGGCATGGCAAGCCAAATCTCGTCGCAGGTGAAGGCCAGGATGGGGGCGAAGAGCTTGGTCATGGTGTCCAGAATGAGCCACAGGGCGGTCTGGGCGGAGCGGCGGTTCAGCCCATCCTTCTCCTCGCAGTACAGCCGGTCCTTGATGATGTCCAGATAGAAGGAGGACAGCTCCACCACACAGAAGTCATTGATGGCGTGGGAGACCACGTGGAACTCGTAGTTGTCGTAGGCGGCGAAGCACTTCTCGGTCAGCTGGTTGAGCTTGGTGACGGCCCAGCGGTCCAGCTCCTGCATCTCCTCCGGCTTCACCAGGTTGTTGGGGTCGAAGCCGTCCAGATTGCCCAGGCAGTACCGGGCGGTGTTGCGGA
>CAJUPG010000115.1 GCA_910588455.1 uncultured Oscillospiraceae bacterium | reverse complement strand
GCCACAGGTCCCGCCAGCCCCGGCCCCCCCGGCCATAGTCGTGGTGGGGCAGGAAAGAACAGCCATAGAGCCTGCGCAGGAAGGGCTGAAAGCTGACCCACCGCATCCAGCAGTCGAAATCGGGATTTCCCGTATGATAGCGGACATTCACCTGTTCCTGCCAGTAGGACTCTGTCGCCGCCAAAGCTTCCTTCACCTTGGCTGTGGTATTGCAGGTCTGGAACGTCTCCAGGACGGCCTGCTCGCCGGTCTCCGCCCCCAGAAGGAGGATGTACTCCGCCCGCTGTCCGGGCTCCAGGGTGACGGGGGCGAACCGGAACGCCCCCATGGCCTCCCGCCCGGCGGCCTCACAGCCGGCACTCCGGCCCGGACGGCCCTCGTAGACTGCCCGGGGGTGGGTGTAGGTGCCGCCCTCCCCGATCCACTCCTCCACCGTGGGGTAAAACGCCTCCGGCGTGCCGCCGCTTCCGGTACAGCCCAGCACATAGTATACCGTCTCATTGCGCCGGTGGCCCCGCTCGTCAAAGGACATGGTGGGGCAGACCAGCACTCCATGCTCTGTTGTTTTAATCCGGTGGAGCATGGAAGTCACGTTCCGGTGGTCCCGGAGGTTGGCGGCGCTGCGGCCGTAGATGGGGATGGCCCCATAGACCGACAGCTCCCGGCTGCAAGTCCCCCGGTTTTCAATGGACACCAGGAGAATTTCCACATTCCTGTCCTTGGGGACGAAGGCGGTGACCGCCGCGGTCAGCCGGAACGTCCGGCAGGTCCGCTCCAGGGTGTGGCGCATAAAGCCCGCCGTTACCTGGCTGTCGTCCTGGGCCGGGGAGAATTTGGCCGCCTCCTGACCCGCCGACACTCCGGTGACCGACCAGACCCCAGAGCCGTCCACCGTGCACCAGATATTTCGGGTGGCTCGGTTGGCGTGCAGATCCTCTATGCTCACCGGCTCCAGGAGAAAGCTCTCCTGATCCAGCTTGGCGTCGCCGCCCAAATTGGGCGAAAGAGCGCTCTTGAGTCCCGCCTCGCCGGCCAGGGGAAAATAGAGGCCGCTTACATTCTCAGGTCTGCGCAGAGCAAAGGTCCCGTTTTCGTCTAAAAATTTTATCTGTTCCACCATATTCACCTCCAACAGCTATGGTTTCTTCTGATAGACCCGCACATACTCCGCCTCAAAGGCGGCGTCTTTGAAATCCGTCGTCTCGTCCGGGTACCCTACCCAGCTTCCACCCACGGCCAGGTTCAGAATAAGATACATATCGTGGTGGAAGGGAGCGGAGGGCCACTGAACGGCCTCGTGGAACAGCCTGCCGTCCACATACCAGCGGATCACTTCCGGCTCCCACCTGAGAGCAAACTCGTGAAACTCCTCCGAAAAATCCCCCTGGGACAGGGTTACCGTCCCCTGGTTCTGCTCGTGGGGCAGGCCGTAGTGGAGGGTGCCGTGGTTCGTCCCGGTCCGGTCCCCTTTGATTTCCATAATGTCGATTTCCCCGCACACCGGCCACTGGCCGTATTTCTCCTCGTCGGTGGTCATCAGCCAGAACGCGGGCAGAAAGCCCTTTCCCTTGGGTACCTTCAATCGGGCTTCAAACAGTCCGTAGGTAAAGTCCTGCTTGTTCTGGGTCGAAATACGCCCGGAGGTATAGGAAACCTTTCCGTCCTTGCGGGCTGTCTTGACTGGACGGATCAGCAGCCTGCCGTCTCTCAGAAAGATGTTTTCCTCAGAGTCCACATACTCCTGCCATTCCTCATTGACCCAGCCCGGCTCATGCAGCTCCACATTCCAGCGGCTCCGGTCCAGCGCCGGACCATCGAAATTGTCCTCAAAAACCAACTTGTATCCTTCATGGGAGAGTAGATCGTTCACCTTGTTTCAGCCTCCTTGCAGCGATTCAAAAATTCTGTTCAGATAGAAGGAGTTCACCCAGCCCCCCGCCGCACATCCGAACGACAGCCAGAACGCGAACACCACGCCCAGAGAAGAGGGGATCAACACGCAGAGCAGAAGGGGCAGCAGATTGACTATGGTCAGCAAAAATGTAACCGGCAGATTAACCAGAGAAAGCCGGACAGCATTGCTCAAGTGGTTGGGGAAAGCGTTCTCAAAGCGGGACAGCAGAGGGAACAGCCAGGACAGCAGGGCGGAGAGAAAAACAGCGGTAATTGCCAGCAGAACAAACAGCGTTGGCGGCATGAGCAGCGTCTCGGCATAGAGCGCTGTACGCAGGACTGCCAGAATGGTCACATCCACAAACAGCAGGATGGTGGCCGGAAAGGATGGCAGAAAATTTTCCCTCAGCGCCCGGAGAAAATCCATGATGGGAGCGTAGTCCTGCCCCCGAATCATTTTCAGCGTGACGGCGTACAGGGATGTGGCTGCCGCTCCTGAAAATACCACCGTGGCGCACGAGAGGGCAAACACGATATTGAGAAACAGCAGGTCGCATATTTTTGTCAAAACCCGAATCAGCATACTGTCTGGATGCAGCATTTCTGTGTCCTCCCTTCTGTCTTTGTTTATTTTATCTTAATCGGGCTTTCCTATATATCAGTGTAATATCAAAAATATTAAAATCATTTCAATTTCAGCCGCCCTTTCACCCTCCGTATTGATACTGCCCGGAATTTAATTCCAAAAAATCCAGTCCGCCGGAATGCAACAGAAAGCCAGTCAGATCAATCTGACCGGCTTTTCCTGGTTGTAATCATTGAAAGGTTTACTTTTCGATGCCCCGCTTCTTCATCCACTGGGGCAAATCCTCGGGTTTCAAACCGTGATACTTGCAGCCGGGATAGCGGCAGTTGGCACAGTTGCCCTTGTTGCCTTTGACGGCGGGTTCCCCCTTGATGCTCTTCTCCAGGAAGTCCACCAGGGCCTTGACGTCGGCCTCCTCGCCGTCCACGGCCCAGTAGTGGGCGCCCTCGTTGCCGCCGATGCCGCCGGCGCACACCACCTTGGCGTCACAGTGGAACATGGCCTTGACGGCCTCCACCTCGGTGACGATATCGGCGCTGGACAGGCAGTACAGGCCGGGATCAGCCCCCATAGAGATGTCAATATGGCTGGCACCTCCCAGGGCGCGGCTGGCGGCCGGAACGCTGGGGACCATCTTCTCATAGCCCACCGGGCAGATGTATTTCAGTCCCTTGCTGGTCATGTAGCCGATGAAGTTGGGGACAGTGCCGCCGTTGAAGCCGGAAGTGATGATGCCCACATGGCCGTCCTGGTCAAAGGCGTTGGCCCCCTTGATGATGACAGTGTCGGCGTGGTAGTCCTGGAGGGCCTCGTCAATCTTCTTATCCACGGGCTGGCCCTTGTAAAACACGTTGGGGAAGCTCTTGCGGCTGGAGGGCTCGGTGACGCACAGCAGGCCGTCGGTGC
>CAJUPG010000114.1 GCA_910588455.1 uncultured Oscillospiraceae bacterium | reverse complement strand
CGTGCAGGACAGACAGGCCGCTGACATGGGGCAGCATAATGTCCAGCACAACAAGATCAATGCTGTGCTCACGGAAAAGCTGTAATGCTTCTCCGCCGTCATAAGCCGGGATAACCTTGTGACCTGCGGGCTTCAGATATTCACAAATCGCATCGTTGGTCTTGCGGTCGTCTTCAACAATCAGTAGCGTTGCCATTGCAGCACCTCCTCCGGAAATAGTATAACATGGCAATGTGGAGAGAGTATGGAATCCTATTTTTTATCTGAAATTTTTTGAGCCGTTCCACATAAAGCATAGAAAAATAGAACCGCTCCCAATGCTTACACATCGGGAACGGTTCTATGGGCGATTACGGGTGATTGAGGCTGCCGCCGGCAGTCCGCCCCACAGTGGTTCCCCCGCCCCGGCGGCACAGCAGCTCCAGCAGCAGGGCGTGTTCTGCCCCGCCGGGCAGCAGGGTGCACTCCTCCGCCCCCGCCTCCAGAGCCTCCAGACAAATACGCAGGCTATTCCGGGTGTCCTGGTCCAGCAGACCGCTGTCCAGCACCTCCCGGGCCAGACGGCCATCCATGTAGTCCAGCCGGGTCTTTTCGTTGGCGGGGTCCAGCCAAACACCACCCCTTTGGGCGAGCAGCAGCAGGGCGCCGGCTCCAAACTCCCGCACTCCCGCCGCCCCGTGGTCCGGGTCCGTCCGAATCACCCGGACGCCCAGGGTCCGCAGAACCTCCAGATCCCCGTCCAGATCCGGGCCCTGGCCGCAGACCACAAGGGTCTTACCCGCCAGCTCTCCCAGCCGGGGCAGCAGGGCCAGCAGTCCCCTCACCTGGCCCAGACCGTCCAGGCCGTGGACCACATCGTACTCCCGTAAAAAGGTTTTGGCATACTCCACATCAGAGGGCACCTCAATATACTCCGTCCCCCGCTTCTGACGGGTCTCCGCCCCCTTTCCGGTGAGCAGCAGCACAGAGGGCTTGCCCTCGCCGCGGAATACGGCTTTGCGGATGGCCTCGCCCCGGTTGGGCTCCACCAGACAGGGACAGCCTGCCCCCTCCACATGACCGGCAATCTCCCGACAGATGGACAGGGTGTCCTCTTCACCGGAGTCCTCCTCGGTAACCACTACAAAATCCGCATATTTCCCCGCAATTTCCCCCAAATCCTTCCGCCGGTCCAGGGCCTTCTTTCCCGGACAGCCGAACAGGGAAACAATCTGCCGGCCCGGGTACTCCCGCCGGGCGGATTGGAACAGGGTCTCGAAGCTCATGCGGTTATGGGCGTAGTCCACAATGGCCGTAATGGAGCTGTCCGCGTTGGAGTAGACCTCCATCCGCCCGGGAACCCGGGCCCGCATGAGGCCCAGATAGACGGCGCTCTCCGGGATATTCAGCCCCTCGCACACCGCCACCGCCGCCAGGGCGTTTTCCACGTTAAACAGCCCCGGCATGGTTAATCGAAGCTCCCGCTGAAACCGGGGGGTTTTGACTTCAAACAGGATGTCCTCCCCCCGCTTCCGGACTGCCCCGCTGAATACCTGGGCGGAGGGGTCCTTCCGGGAAAAGGTAATCACCCGCTCGCTCTGTCTGGCGGCCTCCAGAATCCGGTCCGCGTGGTCGCAGTCCAGATTCACGCAGGCGACGGGCGACTGGGCGAAAATCCTCAGCTTGGAGGCGAAATAATCCTCAAAATCCGGGTGCTCAATGGGAGAAATATGGTCGTAGCCGATATTCAGAAAGCAGGCGGCGGCAAACTGGGTGCACAGGGACCGGTGGTATTTCAGGGCCTGGCTGGACACCTCCATGGTCAAATACTCCAGCCCCGCGTCCCGGGCGTTGGCGAAGTGCTTTTGCAGCTCCAGAGGCTCCGGGGTGGTGATGTGGGACTCAAATCGCTCCACCCCGTCGTAGGTGTCGATGGAAGAAATAATGCCGCTTTCGCTCCGCCCCGCCAGATGCACGTCCAAAATGGATTTGAGATAGTAGGCCGTGGAGGATTTTCCCTTTGTTCCCGTCAGGCCAATGACCTTCAGGGCGCCGGAGGGGTGTCCGTAAAACAAATCCGCCAGCGGAGCCATCACCGGCCGCAGGTCTTTTACCAGAATGCCGGGCAGGTCCACGTCCCAGGGCTTTTCGCTGATATAGGCGATGGCCCCCTGCCGGATTGCCTGGTCCAGAAATTCTCCCTTGAAGTGAGCCCCCTTGCAGAAAAACAGGGTCCCGGGGACCACCTCACGGGAATCGTAGGAGACCAGCGCCACCGGAGCCTCCCGGTCCAGCCCCTCCGGGACCGGGGCCGCCAGCAGGCTTTCCGGGATTTTTGCAAGATAATCGCACACGCGCATGGCGTACACCTCCTAAAACATGGGCCGCACCGGAATCTCACAGACCTCCAGGCACCGCCGGGCCAGCACCGACATGGCGTCCACATAGTAGGAGGGCAGCTTATGCCGGCCGGCAAATACGGACATCTCAGTGCAGGCGATCACCACGCAGTCGCAGTCCAGCGCCTGGACCCCCCGGTGGATGGCGGCGAACTTGTCCATATCCCCCGGATGGCCCGCCTTGATCTCGTCGTAAATCAGGGACATCACCAGCTTTTGGGTCTCCGGGTCGGGGACGGCGCTGTCCAGCCCCCGACCCGCCAGCTCCGCCTGATACAGCCCGCTTTGGATGGTGCCGTCAGTCCCCAGGATGCACGCCTTTTTCCGGCCCTGGCGCTCCAGCTCCAGAGCCGTTTCCCGAATCATGTGGACAATGGGGATGCCGATTTCCCCCTGGACCCGGTCCAAAAAGTAGTGGGCCGTATTGCAGGGCACCGCGATGGCATGGCAGCCGCAGCCCTCCAGCAGCTTCGCTCCGGCGAGCATCCGGTCATAGACCGGCTGCGTCTCTCCGCTCAAAATCGCCGCCGTCCGGTCGGGCATATCCGCGTCGGAGAAAATCACCGCAGACAGATGCTCCTGGTCCTTATGGGCGTCGGTCCGGTCCAGGATGAACTGGTAAAAATCATTGGTGGCCTGGGGGCCCATTCCCCCCAGAATGCCCAGACGTTTTTCGCTCATGTCCCCTCCTTGCCGGGTTTCTCGTTAAATTTCTCAAACCGTTTCCAGTTTCCTATGTGATTTTTCAAAATCCGAAGCCGCCGCTTCAGGGACCCATCTTTTTCGTACACCAGAGAGTGGTTGTCCTTTCCCGCACGGATGAGGGCCTTCATCTCCGCATGGTACTGCCTGGGCGTAAAGTCGAAGGCCACCTTTTGGGGCACCATCCGCCACAGGGTCCGCTCCCGGGTGATCTCGAAGGGCAGCACCTTGTTCTCCACCCGGTCCTCCACCACCAGCCTGGCGATGTTGTGCCCCGCGCCGGTGACGTAGTAGTTGCTGCGGCCCTGACGGCAGTTGATTTCAAAGACCTTGTAGCGGCCGTCCCGGGGGTCCAGCTTCACGTCGAAGTTGGAAAAGCCCGTATAGTGCAGGCCGTCCAGCAGGGTTTTGATGGTCCCGGACAGCTCCATGTCGCAGCCGGTCAAAATCACCGCATGGTTGCCGATGCCGTGGGGGGAGTGCTCCTCCAGCAGCACGTGGCCCAGGCAC
>CAJUPG010000113.1 GCA_910588455.1 uncultured Oscillospiraceae bacterium | reverse complement strand
GGCTTCTTGGCCAGGATGTTGATGGAACCGGCGGCCACGCGGCCCTGGGCGATGGCGGAGAGCAATCCGCCGATAGCCATAGGCATACAGGCGGCGAAGAACTGAAGGCCGGTCTGCACAGTCATGGCGGAGGCCACGGCAGCGGCGTTGCCCATGAAGTTCATGCGGATCAGGGCGAAGAACCACACCACCATGCCGTACAGGCCCTGGGTGCCGGGGAGCAGCTGCAGGACCATGACCTTACCGGACTTGCTGGGGTCCTCGCACAGAAGACCGGTGCCCGCTTCACCGGCGATGCCGGTGCCCTTGGCGCTGCCCACGCAGCTCAGACCTACCGCCAGACCGGAGCCCAGCAGGGCCAGGGCCAGTCCGCCAAAAGATTCCAGAAAACTCATGATGATTTCCTCCTTATTTTTTATACGATGTCAACATTTTTGGTCTCGGTATTCATGGGACGGAAGGGCTTGCCGCCGTCCTCGTAGAACCGCCCGAAGAACTCCAGGCACTGCAGGCGCATATCGTGGACGAAGCAGCCCAGCAGATTCAGCGCGAAGTTCAGGGCGTTGCCAATCATGGCGATGATGACAAAGGCCACCACATTTCCGGTGATTGCGCCCAGCTTGTTGAACACCTGGGCCACCACCGCGCCGGCCAGCATCAGGGCCATGAGGCGGGAGTAGGACATAATATCGCTGAAATAACCGGTGATATTGTTATAGAGGGACCCGAAGATGCCCATAATCTTGCCCACGATCCCCTTTTTGCCGTAGCCCTGGGTCAGCACCAGGACCACCAGGGCGGCGATCAGACAGATCTGCACCTGTCCGGCGGCGAAGCCCGCCCCCGCCAGGATGAACACCAGGAACCATGCGCCCTCGTTGCACAGGGCGGCCATTGTCTCGCCCCGCTTGATCTGCTTGACCATGCTCACGGCCATGCCCGTGAAAATCTGAAGCACACCCAGGGCCAGAGAGCCCATCAACACGGCCAGCGCGTCGTCCAGGGGGGAGAACAGGGCCGGCCAGGGGTAATTTGCATAAACGTCGCTGGAGGTGTGGTTCAGAATGCCCAGCAGCTGGGGGATGAAGTCTCCGAAGAAGCCCGCGGTGAGGGCCCCCCAGATAAAGGTGCTCACGCCGCACAGCCCCAGAAGGGGCATCATGTACCGCATGGTGGCCCCGTTGGGCCGGGTCTTTTTGACGACCACCCAGGAGGCGATCATCATCAGCAGCCCGTAGCCCATATCCGCCATCATCATCCCGTAGAACAGAATGAAGAAGGGGGCCATCAGGGGGTTGGGGTCCACGGAGCCGTAGGCCGGCAGGGAGTACATATCCGTCACCATGTTCATGGGCCGGACCAGAGCGCCGTTGTCCAGCTGCACGGGAACGTTGGGGTAGTCCCCCGGGGCGGGGTCCCAGCTCTCCCAGGCGCAGGCGTATTTGCCCAGCACCTGCTTGAGCTGCTCCTCCTGCTTGGCGGGGAACCAGCCCTCCAGCCAGAAGGTGCTCTCCGTGTCCAGCAGGTTTGTTTTGGCCTGCTCCCGCTGCACGTCCATAGCCGCCCGGTCCAGCGCCCGCAGGATGCCCTCCCGGGCTCCGGCCTGGGCCTCAATGCGGCTCTGACAGGACTTTTCCTCCGCCTCCAGGGCCAGAAGCTCCTTGTCGATGCGCCTGTCGTTTTCCAACGCAGTGCCCGTCCACTCCCGGAAGCTCACCCGGTTCCAGTTACACCCGCGCAGGGCCTCGGAGGCCTGCTCCAGCACGTCCCGGTGACAGGAGAACACGCAGTAGCGCAGCTCCCGGTCCTCTCCGGCCTGGGTCAGCTGGGCCAGCTCGCTCACCGCCTGGAGGGCTCCCTCCGCCTGGGACAGGGGCAGGGCGGCGGGCAGGGTGCCCAACTGCACCCGCAGCTCTCCCTTGGGCTCGTAGTCCAAGGGCAGGTCCAGACTCAGCCAGGGGGCCAGGGATGCCTTTTGGCTCAAAAGCTTGCCCCGCTGGGCCTGGGCGGCCTTGGCGTCCCGCTCGGCGGCGTTGATTTCCCGGGCTGCGGCTGCGGCGGCCTCATACTGCTCATCGCTGAAAAACACCTCCCGGCTGACGGCCGGCCGGGCCTTCAGCAGGCCGCTTTTCACCGGGACCCGGCTTTTCAGGGCGGTCATGGCCCGGTCAAGCTCGGTGTGCCGCTCCTGGGCCCGAGCCAGGCCCGCCGGGTCCGGCTGGCACAGGCCGGGGCCCTGAGGACCCTCCCGGTCCGGGGCCGGCTGCTCCACCTGAACGCCGCCCATGTGCTGCAAGTCCCGGAGCAGGTCCTCCCGGTCCCGGCGCATGGCCGCCAGGCGCAGCCCTTTCATTTTGACGATTGCCATTAGCCTTTCACAACCTTCTCAACAATACTGGCGGCGGCTTCCTCCAGCCGGGACTGGGCCGCCCCCTTGAGCACCTCGCAGTCCTGCCTGGCCTCTACCATCACGCCCTCCGCCGCCTTGGCGGCGCGGTCCTCCGCCTGGACCATCATTTGGCGCACCTGGGCTTCTGCCTGGGCCCGGGAGTCCTCCAGCAGCTTGCGTGCCGCCTTCTGGGCTTCGGCCAGCTGCTGCTTGCTCTGGGCCGCGGCGGCCTCCCGCCGCTTCTGGCTCTCCCGTTCCAGCTCTTCCACCTGTTGAATGGCCTGCATTGCCATTGTCTCACCACCTTTTTGAAGTGCTTTGCCCTTCTGAGCATACGCCAAAAGGGCAAAGCAATAGTACGGTCTCATTATAAAACAAATCACTGGAAAAAGGAAGCAAAATTTTTACAGGATTTTTAGGCAGTTTGTGGAATATGTCTGCCTTACACCAGGGCTGCGGTGTCCAGGGCGATCATCAGCTCCTCATTGGTGGGGATAATCAGCACCTGCACGGTGGCGCCGGAGGCGGAGATGTCGGTCTCCCTGCCCCGGACCTGGTTCTTCTCCGGGTCGATCTTTACGCCCATATACTCCAGACCGGACACGGACGCGGCCCGGACAGCGGCGTCGTTCTCTCCCACGCCGGCGGTGAAAATGATGGCGTCCACGCCGCCCATGGCCGCCGCGTAAGCGCCGATAAACTTCTTCACGCTGTAGGCGAACACATCCACCGCCAGGGCGGCCTGGGCGTTGCCCTCCTGGGCGGCCTTGTCCAGGTCCCGGAAGTCGGAGGACACCCCGGACACGCCCTGTACGCCGGACTGCTTATTCAAAATGTTGAGCATCTGCTTGATGTCCAGGCTGTGCTTGTTCATCAGATATTCCAGGATGCCCGCGTCCAGGTCGCCGGAGCGGGTGCCCATAGGCACGCCGGCCAGGGGAGTGAAGCCCATAGTGGTATCCACGCTCTTGCCCCCGTCGATGGCGGTGATGGAGGAGCCGTTGCCCAGGTGGCAGGAAATGAGCTTGAGCTGCTCGATGGGCTTGTCCAGAATTTCAGCCGCCCGGCCGGCCACATATTTGTGGCTGGTGCCGTGGAAGCCGTACCGGCGGACCTTGTCCTCCTGGTAATACTGGTAGGGCAGGGCGTAGGTGTAGGCCACGGGGGGCATGGTCTGGTGGAAGGCGGTGTCGAACACGGCCACCATGGGGGTGTCGGGCATCAGCTTCTGGCAGGCTTTAATCCCGATGATGTTGGCGGGGTTGTGGAGGGGGGCCAGGGGGTTGCACTCCTCAATGG
>CAJUPG010000112.1 GCA_910588455.1 uncultured Oscillospiraceae bacterium | reverse complement strand
TGGTGCGGTAGACCAGCTTGGACTCGTACACCACGTCGGTGATGTGCTCAAAGACGGCGGCGGGCAGCTCCACCCGGACGCCGATGTCAATCTGGTTGTTAATCAGGGAGATGCCCAGGTCCTTGCACTGGTTGGCGAACCACTCCGCCCCGGACCGGCCGGGGGCGGCAATCAGCCGCTTACAGGTCAGCTCCTCCCCCTTGGCCAGGGTGAGCCGGAAGCCCCCGCCGTCCTGGGCAATGCGGTTCACGGCGGTGTTGAACCGGAACTCCAGCTTGTCCTTCAGCCCCTCATAGATGTTGGTGAGGATGCGCAGGTTGTTTTCGGTGCCCAGGTGCTTGCAGCGGGCCTGGAGCAGATGCAGGTCATAGGCCAGGGCCCGGCGCTCCAGCTCCCTGGCGGCGGGGGTCTCGGTGGAGTAGACCTCGGTGGTGGCCCCGTGGGCCACATTGACGGAGTCCACATAGTCGATGAGTTCCATGACGGTTTTGGGGTCCATAAAGTCGGTGAGCCAGCCGCCGAACTGAGTGGTGAAGTTAAACTTGCCGTCGGAGAAGGCCCCGGCCCCGCCGAAGCCGCACATGGTATCGCACACAGGGCATTGGATGCAGGACTTCACCTTGCCCGCCACAATGGGGCAGTTCCGGTGATAAATGTCCCGGCCCTGGTCCAGGGCCAGCAGCTTCAGGCCGGGGTGGAGGCGGGAGAGCTCGTAGGCGGCAAAGATGCCGGCCTCGCCGCAGCCCAGTATCACAACGTCGTAAACGGGATTCATAATGGTACTCCTTTCGTTCCGCAGGACAAAACAGATATAAAAAGACTATCACAGATTGGGGAGAAATGCAATCAGCTGAGGTAAAATTATGCTGCATTTCCACACATTCTGCAAGGGCAGGACAGCTCTGCGAAAAATTTGTAAAAATTTTTTCAAAATCTTGAAAAAGGGGGTAAAAAAATCCGGCAGACTATGCTATAATGCTTTTGAAATAAGAATTGGAGGTAAATTCTTATATGGATGACTATACCGCCTCGCTGGAGGCAAAGCGCCGCAGCCTGCTCCAGGCCGGCGTACGCATGATGGACCCCAATACCGTCTATGTGGAGGACTCCGTTACGGTGGGGGCGGGCACCCTCCTGCTGCCGGGGACCATTCTGCGGGGGAACACCGTAATCGGCCGGAACTGCGAAATCGGTCCCAACACTATGCTCACCGGCTGTATTGTGGAGGACAATGTAACCATCAACTCCTCCCAGTGCAACGAGAGCAAAATCTGCTCCGGCACCCATGTGGGCCCCTTCGCCTACATCCGGCCCCACTGTACCGTGGGCCCGAACGTGAAGGTAGGGGACTTTGTGGAGCTGAAGAACTCCGCCATCGGCGAGGGGACCAAGATCTCCCACCTGACCTATGTAGGGGACTCCGACGTGGGGGAGCGGGTCAATTTCGGCTGCGGCACTGTGACAGTGAACTACGACGGGAACCAGAAATACCGCACCGCCATCGGCGACGGCTGCTTCATCGGCTGCAACACCAACCTGGTGGCCCCGGTGAAGCTTGGGGACGGCTGCTATACCGCCGCCGGCTCCACCATCACCCGGGACGTGGAGGCCGACGCGCTGGCCGTGGCCCGGAGCCGGCAGAGCGAGCTGCCCGGCTGGGCCGCCAGACACCGGAAAAAGAAGGAACGATAAACCAGGAATTATTTGGAAGGGAAGGAAGGACAAGACGATGATTGGACACAGGAAAGACATCAAGGTTTTCACCGGCAACTCCAATCCCGAGCTGGCCCGCGACATCTGCCAGGAACTGGGGGTCCCCCTGGGGAACTGTGAAGTGGGGCGGTTCGCCGACGGGGAGAATTTCGCCTCGTTTTACGAGACCGTCCGGGGCTCCGACGTATTTGTGGTACAGTCCACGTGCTCGTTTATAAAGGACGGCGTGCTGCACTCGGTCAACGACGCGCTGATGGAGCTGCTGATTATGATCGACGCCCTGCGCCGGGCCTCCGCCGGCCGGATCACCGCCGTGATCCCCTACTTCGGCTACGCCCGCCAGGACCGCAAGACCAAGCCCCGGGACCCCATCTCCGCCAAGCTGGTGGCAAACCTGCTGGCGGAGGCCGGCGCCGACCGGATGCTGACCATGGACCTCCACGCCGACCAGATCCAGGGCTTCTTTGACATCCCCGTGGACAATATGCGGGGCTCCCCTCTGTTTGTGGACCACTTCTTCCATAAATTCGCCGCCTGCCATGAGGATACCATGGTGGTCTCTCCGGACGTGGGCTCTGTGGCCCGGGCCCGGGCCTTTGCCCAGAAGCTGAGTATGCCCCTGGCCATTGTGGACAAGCGGCGCCAGAAGGCCAATTCCTCTGAGGTAATGAACATCATTGGCGATGTAAAGGATAAGTATGTGATTCTGCTGGACGATATGGTGGACACCGGCGGGTCCCTGTGCCATGCCGCCAAGGCTCTGATTGAGGTGGGCGGCGCGAAAAGCGTGACTGCCTGCGCCACCCACGGCGTCCTCTCCGGCCCCGCCATTGAGCGCATCACCAACAGCGTACTGGATCAGGTGGTGTTCCTGAACACCATTCCCCCCAAGCCCGGGGTGAAGTGCGACAAGATCCATTACGTCTCCGTGGCGCATATTTTCGCGGAGGCCATCAGCCACATCTACATGGAGACCTCCGTGTCTCCCCTGTTCAACTAAGGGCCGGTGTTTGGCAGCTCCGGCGGGGCGGGCTGGCTGATCGCGGGTTTGGGCAACCCCGGCGACGCCTATGAAAACACCCGCCATAACATCGGCTTTCAGGTTCTGGACGCTCTGGGAGAGCGGCAGAAAAAGCCCATCCAGCGGCTGAAATTCAAGGCCCTGACCAATTTGTTTACCATTTCCGGGGAAAAGGTCCTGGTGATGAAGCCCGTCACGTATATGAATCTGTCGGGAGAGGCGGTGCGCCCGGCGGCGGATTTTTACAAAATCCCCCCGGAGCGAATCCTGGTGGTCTCTGACGATACGGCCCTGCCCGCCGGGCGGCTGCGCATCCGGAAGGGGGGCTCCGCCGGAGGGCACAACGGCCTGAAGAGCATTATCCAGCACCTGGGGACGGACCAGTTTCCCCGGCTGCGGGTGGGCGTGGGGGAGAAGCCCCACCCGGACTACGATATGGCCGACTGGGTGCTGGGCAGGTTTACCGGGGAGGACAGAGCGAGGATGGACCAGGCGGTGGAACGTGCCGCCGACGCCATCGAATGTATTTTAAAAGAAGGTCTGGATCGGGGTATGAGCCGGTTCAACGGCCAGTAACAAGAAAGAAGGAACGGATTATGGACATCAGAGCGAGCATTGAAAAGGCTGTGGAGACCATCTCCCAGGACAAGGCCCTCCAGGAGCAGTTTAAAACGGAGCCCGTGGCGGCTATTGAAAAGCTGCTGGGCGTGGACCTGCCGGAGGAGGCGATGGAGAAGATTGTGGCCGGGGTGAAGGCCAAGCTGACAGCGGGCCAGCTGGCCGGTGCGGCGGACGCGCTGAAAAAGCTGTTTTAAGCACAGAACGAGCGGCGCAGAATGCTTTCTGCGCCGTTCTCTTTAATTTTCCTTTACTTTTTGTAAATCGTTCGCTATAATGAGTCCGTGAAATCTTGCAAGAAGAAAGAGTGAGGTCCGTATGCTCCAATTCGACGAATATAAGGTAAAGCTCAACAACCTGACTCCCGCCCTGGAGGAACTGGGGCAGGCCCTGGACCTGGAGGGGGCGGAACGAGAGCTGGATATGCTTCAGGCGGAGTCCGCTGCCGACGGATTCTGGGACAACCTGGCAAAAGCCCAGAAGGTGCAGCAGCGCATCAAAAATTTACAGGATAAGGTGGACAAACACCGCCGCCGCCAGTCCCAGTGGGACGATCTGATGGCCCTGTGTGAGATGGGCAACGAGTTTGAGGACGAGTCCCTGCTGCCGGAGCTGGAGGAGGGGTTTGCCGCCCTGGAGGCCAACATGGAGCAGGCCCGGCTTCAGACCCTGCTGACCGGGGAGTATGACAACTGCAATGTTATTTTGACCATCCACCCGGGGGCCGGCGGCACCGAAGCCCAGGACTGGGCCCAGATGCTCTACCGGATGTACACCCGCTGGACCGAGCGCTCCGGCTTCACCTATAAAATTATGGACTATCAGGAGGCCGACGAGGCGGGCATCAAATCCGCCACCATCATGATCGAGGGGGAAAATGCCTACGGCTACCTGCGGGGCGAGCACGGGGTCCACCGGCTGGTGCGGGTGTCCCCCTTCGACGCCAACGCCCGGCGGCAGACCT
>CAJUPG010000111.1 GCA_910588455.1 uncultured Oscillospiraceae bacterium | reverse complement strand
CGTCCAGCAGGTCGCCGGTGCCGTGGCCGTGGACGGCGGAGACGGCGATGGGGTCCCCCAGCCCCAGGTTATAGAATTCGTACACGTCCGGATTCTCCCGGCCGGTCTGGTCCGCCTTGTTCACTGCCAGCACCACCGGCTTCCGGGAGCGCAGCAGCAGATTGGCCACGTCCTGGTCGGAGGCGGTCATGCCGGTTTTCACGTCGCACACGAACACAATCACCGCGGCGGTCTGGATGGCAATCTCCGCCTGCTCCCGCATGAAGGACAGAATCTGATCGTCGGTGCCCGGCTCAATGCCGCCGGTATCTACAATGTCGAACACGCGGTTACGCCACTCGCACTGGGCGTACAGCCGGTCCCGGGTCACGCCGGGGGTGTCCTCCACGATGGAAAGACGCTGGCCGCAGAGCTTGTTGAACAGCATGGACTTGCCCACATTGGGCCGGCCCACAATGGCGACTAAGGGCTTCATGGGTATCACTTCCTTTTTTCAATCATTCAATTATAGGGATAATATTCCGCGGTATCGTCTTGGATCCGGGCGGCCGGCCCCGCGATAGGCAGGCCCAGCATAGCGTCCAGCAGGTCATAGCCGTCCTGTGGCACCGGGGTGACAGATACCCCCAGCTCCCGCTCCACGTCCTCCACCGTCACGTCGTCCAGAAAAACCAGCTCTCCGGCCCGGAGCATACTGGCGGAAATCAGCAGGCGTTCCCCAAGGGGCTGATCCCGCAGCTGGGCAATCAGGTCCTGGCCGGTAATCAGTCCGGCTACGGTGATCGTCTCCCCGAAAAAGCGGTTGACGATGGGGTAGACCGTTCCGGAGAGGCCGGATTTCTGTACTAATTTCTCCAGCAGAGGGGCGGCGGATACGCCGGTGGCGATGGCAAAGGGTTCGGCCCGTAATTCCTCCGGCGCATACAGAGCCAGCGCCCGGTCGAACTCGCACTCCAGCAACCGGAGCATCCCCACGCCGTTGTCCAGCTGGGTAAACTCCTCGAAATAGGTCTCCTCCGGGATGGGACGGCCTGCCAGCAAATAAAATTCATCGGAACACCAGAACAAAGTGGAGCCGAATTTTTCCCGGCATTCCTTGCCGAAGTTCTCCACCTGGCCGATCACCCGGGCGGCCTGCTCCCGGGTGTAGGGGGAGAGGTTTTCCCGGAATTTGGTCACGCCCACCGGCACCACGGAGACGCTGTGGACCGCCGGGTGCATGGCGGCCAAATCGCGCATGGTCCGGTCCAGCTCCGGGCCGTCGTTCACCCCCGGACAGGAGACAATCTGACAGTTCATGGTGATATTGGTCCGGGCAAACCGGCCCATGATGTCCAAAGCCTCCCCGGCCCTGGGGTTGCCCAGCATCTGCACCCGCAGGGCCGGGTTTGTGGTGTGGACGGAGACGTTGATGGGGGAGATGCGCAGGTCAATGATCCGCTGGACCTCCCGGGGAGAGAGGTTTGTGAGGGTCAGATAGTTGCCCATCAGAAAGGACAGCCGTGCGTCGTCGTCCTTGAAATAGAGGGTTTTGCGCATACCCGGGGGGAGCTGGTCCACAAAGCAGAAGATGCACCGGTTGGCGCAGGAGCGGGCCTTGTCCATCAGATAGGTCTCAAAGTCCAGGCCCAAATCCTCGCCCTCGGCCTTCCGGACCCGGACCGTCCGGCTGGAGCCGTCGGGGCGGGAGAGGGTGAGGACCAGCCGGGGCTCATAGGTGTAAAATTTATAGTCCAGCACGTCCAGTATGGGCTTGCCGTTGACGTGGGTGAGGGTCTCGCCGGGGCGGACCCCCGCCCGGTGGGCGGGACTGTGCAGGTCCACGCGGCGGATGGCGGTCATGGACAAGGGGTTCACCTGCCTTTTTGTTTCATTTTACCATGGGAATTCAGCTATTGCAAGGATTGTTGCGGGTGAAAAACTTCCCGACTCTGCACCAATATTGTTGTTGCCATACCCTGCAAACCTATGCTAAAATAAGAAAAAACAGGAGGGTACTATGGCAGAACTAACGTCGATGCAGAACATCGGAGCCGAGATGGCCCGCAAGCTGGCCGCCGTGGGTATCCACACGCCGGAAGAGCTGCGCAGGGCGGGGGCCAAACACGCGTATTTCAAGCTGAAAGAAGTATTCCCCAAGGTCTGCCTGGTCCATCTGTACGCCCTGGAGGGGGCAATTCAAAATACCGCCTACAACAGCCTTTCCCAAGAGACCAGGCGGGATTTAAAGCACTTCAGCGACCAGCTCAGGGGGGAATAAAAAAAGACTGCCGTCGAGAAATCGGGCAGTCTTTTTTCTTACTGGGCCTGGGCCTCGACCTGGCCGAACTCGCGGCCATTGTAGGTCAGGCAGTTTTTGCACATCCGGTGGGGCAGCCGGTAGGCGCCGCACTTGGGACAAGTCACGATACCGGGGGTCTCCAGCTTCCAGTGGGAGCTGCGCCGCTTATCGCGCCGGGCCCGGGATACCTTACTCTTGGGAACCGCCATTTTTGACACCTCCTGTCGGCTACTCAGTTTTCATCATCCAGCAGCTGCGCAAGGGCCGCCAATCGGGGGTCCACCTCCGGCCTGCACCGGCAAGGCTCTCGATTTAAATTGGCTCCACACTTGGCGCACAGCCCTTTGCAGTCGTCTGAGCAAAGATTTTTCGTGTCCATTCCCAGCACAAAGGCGGTGGCCGCCGCTTCGTCCAGATCCAGCTGGCCGTTTTCCAGGGGGATTAACTCGCCGTCCTCCCCCTCCTCCCCGTCCGGGGAGAGCAGGGCGTTCAGGGAGACGGTTTTGTCCCGGGAAAAGGGCTGTCCGCACCGGTCGCAGGCCAGCTCCAGCCGGGAGCGGGCCGTCCCCTCCAGGGTGAGCGCGCCGGCGTGGTTGACCACCCGGCCCTCTACCTCTACGGGGCGGACGATGGGAAAGCGGCCATAGAACTCCAGCTGGGACAAGTCCAGCGGAAAGGCAAAGGCTTTCACCGCGCCCGGCGTATGGATGACTTCACGCAGGTCCAGGCGCATAACAAGCCTCCCTCTGATGCTTACAGAATGGTACAGCGAGTATTATAAAGAAAAAATCCGGGAATGTCAAATACTTTTCTCCGAATTTGTTGACAAATTTTTTGTTCTGTGGTGAAATGTTTTTACATATCCACAAGGGAGCGCCGCCTTATGAAAGAATTTACCATTGGAAAGAACGACGCCGGCCAGCGCCTGGACCGCTGGCTGGCCAAAAACCTGCCCCTGCTGCCCGCCCCCCTGGCCCAGAAGTACATCCGGCTGAAGCGGGTGAAGCGCAACGGCAGGGGGGCCAGGCGGGACGAGCGGTTAGAGCTGGGGGACGTATTGCAGCTTTACATCAACGACGAATTTTTCGACGCCCCTGCGCCGGAAAACGCGTTTTTGTCCCTCTATAAGCCAAATTTGAACATTTTGTTTGAAAACGAACACATCATGCTCCTGGACAAGCGGCCCGGACTGGTGGTCCACCCGGACGAGCAGGAGAAGGTGAACACCCTTCTCACCCACATCCAGGCGTACCTCTACCAAAAGAAGGAGTGGTCCCCTGCCTGGGAGCGGGCGTTTACCCCCGCCCTGTGCAACCGGATCGACCGGAACACCGGGGGCATTGTCATTGCCGCCAAGACCGCCGAGGGTTTGCGGGTGATGAACCAGAAAATCCGGGACCGGGAGGTCCGCAAATACTACCTGTGCGCCATCCAGGGGAAAATGCCCCGCCCGGAGGGGAAGCTGGAAAATTTCATCTGGAAGGACGAGGTGAAAAAACAGGTCTATGTCCGGACAAGGCCGGAGCCAGGGGCCAAAAAGGCGGTAACCCTGTATAAAACCCTGGGGGTGAAAAACGGCCTGTCCCTGGTGGAGTGTCAGCTGGTCACCGGGCGGACCCATCAGATCCGGGCCCAGTTCGCCGCCGCCGGCCACCCCCTGGTGGGGGACGGAAAGTATGGAAACGAGCGGGAAAACCGGAAATTCCACCGGCGGGGACAGGCCCTGTACTCCTACAAGCTGGAGTTCCGCTTCACCACCGGGGCCGGAGCCCTGGAGGAGCTGAACGGGCGGTGCTGGCAGGTGGAGGACGTGGACTTTGTCAGGGAATATTTTGGCGATTGAAGCGGCGCCCGCGGGTCAGCCGTGACCGGCGGCGGGAAAAGTTTTTTCAGTTGCCTTTCTCTCCCATCGGTGATACAATCATAGCGATATGAAAATCAAATCATATTATTAAGGAGTCTTATCAAATATGGAAGAAAAAAAAGTGATGCTCTCCGGCATCCAGCCCAGCGGGGAGCTGCATTTGGGCAACTACCTGGGGGCTGTCCGCCGCTGGCCGGAAATGATTGAGGAATTCGACTGCTACTTCTTTATGGCCGACCTGCACACCATTACCGTTCGCCAGGACCCGGCCCAGCTGCGCCGCCGGGTGCTTACCCAGGTGGCCCAATACATCGCCTGCGGCCTGGACCCGGAAAAATCCACCATCTTCATCCAGTCCCACGTCCCCGCCCACGCCCAGCTGGGCTGGGTGCTGGACTGCT
>CAJUPG010000110.1 GCA_910588455.1 uncultured Oscillospiraceae bacterium | reverse complement strand
ACCGCGTGGCCAAGTACAACCAGCTGCTGCGCATCGAGGAGGAGCTGGGCGACGTGGCTCAGTACCCCGGCATGAAGGCCTTCTTCAACCTGCGCTGAGGGAAACTGTAAATAGATAAACGAAGGCCGCCGCAGAGCGTAATACTTTGCGGCGGCCCTTTTCTCATTTTCTGTGAGAGGGAGGGAAATTGCATGATTGAAACAATCACAGCCATCAACAGCGTGGTCAACAATTTTGTCTGGGGCCCCGTAATGCTGCTTCTTCTGGTGGGCACCGGCGTGTATCTCACCGTCCGTACCGGCTGGGTCCAGGTGCGCTGGTTCGGCTATATTATGAAAAACACCATCGGCTCCCTGTTCCGGAAGCGGAACAAGGACCACGGCAAAAATTTAAGCCCCTTCCAGGCGGTGACCACCGCTCTGGCGGGCACCGTGGGCACCGGCAACATCGCCGGGGTCACCGGGGCGATTTTTGTGGGAGGCCCCGGCGCGGTGTTATGGATGTGGGTGTCCGCCTTCTTCGGTATGTGCACCAAATACGCGGAGATTGCCCTGGCCATGAAGTTCCGCACCGTCACCCCGGAGGGGGTATACAGCGGCGGCCCCATGTACTACATTGAAAACGGCCTGGGCAAGAGCTGGAAGTGGCTGGCGGTCCTGTTTGCCCTGCTGGGGGGACTGGCCTCCTTCGGCATTGGAAATCTCTCCCAGAGCAATGAGATTGCCGGAGCCCTCAACGGTATGTTCGGCATCCCCCATCTGGCCTCCGGCGTGGTGCTGGCGGTCATCGTGGCCGTCGTGGTGCTGGGCGGAGTCCGGCGCATCGGCCAGGTGACTTCGCTGCTGGTGCCCTTTATGGCGGCCTTCTACATCCTGGCGGGGGTGGTCGTGGTGCTGCTGCGGCTGCCCCAGGTCCCTGCGGCCTTCGGAGCTATTTTTGCCGGGGCCTTCAGCCTTGAGTCCGTGGGGGGCGGCGTGTTTGGATACGCCATTATGGTGGCTATGCGCCAGGGCTTTGCCCGGGGCGTGTTCTCCAACGAGGCCGGTCTGGGCTCCGCCCCCATCGCCCACGCGGCCTCTTCCACGGAGGAGCCCGCCGAGCAGGCCATGTGGGGCGTATTCGAGGTGTTTATCGACACCATCATTATCTGCACCATTACCTCCCTGGCCATTTTGCTCTCCGGCATGGAGCTGGGGGAGGAGGCCCTGGCGGGCTACGCCTCCAACGGGGCGGCGGCGGTGTACGCCTTTAACGCCATCCTCCCCGGAACTTTAGGCGGAACCATCATCCAGATCAGCCTGCTGTTCTTTGCTCTGTCCACCATTTTGGGCTGGAGCTACTACGGCGAACGGTGCTGGGGCTACCTCACCGGCAACAACAAGGCGGTGAGCGTGGTCTACAAGGTGGCCTTCATCCTGGTGTGCGTGGTGGGAGCCGCCGGTTCCGGCCAGCTCATGTGGAACATCTCCGACACCATGAACGGCATGATGGCGATCCCCAACCTGATTGCCCTGCTGCTGCTGTCCGGCGTGGTGGTCCAGATTACCCGGGACTATTTCGGGCAGGTGAAGAAGTAAAGGCCTCCAGCAGCCGGACGGCCTCCGGGGCCAGGACCAGAAGCCCCAGAAGATTGGGCAGAGCCAGCAGGGCGTTGCATACATCCACCAGACGCCACACCCGGCCCGTGCCGGCCACCGCCCCCAGGACGATACAGCCCAGAAAGACGGGCCGGTAGAGGGGGACCTCCCGGCGGAACAAAAACCGCAGCGCCTGATTGCCGTAGCAGCTCCAGCCCAGGATTGAGGAGAAGGCGAACAGCACCAGACTCAGGGCGACAATCCCCCGGCCCGGGGGGCCCAGCACCGCCCCAAAGGCGGCGGCGGTGTCGGGCGCTCCGGTGAGCAGGATCGCCAGGGCGGTGACAGTACAAACCAGAAGGGTGGACACAAATACCTCAAATATCCCCCACATCCCCTGGCGGGCGGGGTGGTCCGTCTGAGCGGCTCCGTGGGCCATGGCGGAGGTGCCCAGCCCCGCTTCGTTGGTAAAAATCCCCCGGGCTACCCCGCAGGCAATGGCCTGGGGGGAGAGGGCGTCCTGGAAAATAAGCCCCAGGGCCGCCGGAATCTCCCGGGCCCGCAGCACCAGAATCAGCCCTCCGCCCCCCAGATAGAGCAGGGCCATCACCGGCACCAGCAGCGATGCGGCCCCGGCCACCCGCTGCAGCCCTCCGGCCATAATCAGGCCCGCCAGCAGGGCGGTGGTCAGGCCGATGAGCAGAGGGTCCCAGCCGAACAGCCCCTGAAGGGAGGCGGCGATGGAAGCCGACTGCACCAGATTGCCCCCCGCCAGGGTGGCCGGGACGCAGGCCAGGGCAAACCAGACCGACAGAAGCCGGTTTTTCAGGTAAAACATGGGCCCTCCCTGCCAGCCGCCCCCGGGGGCGGGGACGTGAAAGTGTACAGAGAGGGTTTTTTCCACAAAGCTGGTGGACATCCCCAGCAGGGCGCACACCCACATCCAGAACACTGCCCCCGGCCCGCCCAGCCAGATGGCGGCGGCCACCCCGGCAATGGAGCCGGTTCCGATGGTGGAGGCCAGGGCGGTGGCCAGGGCCTGAACGGAGGAGATGCCATTGTGCTTCCTGCGTTTGGGCAGGGAGCCCACGGTGGCCCGCAGCCAGACTCCGGCGCGGAGAATGGGAAAAAAACGGCACTCCAGACTGCAGTACAGCCCCGAAAACAAAAAAAGCCCCAGCAAAGCCCATGCGGCACGATCCAAATCCCATCACCCCCCTGAAGTCTATGCCGGGGGGCGGCGGGACAGTACGGGGGGGAGGAATTTTCTTGACTTTCCAAGGGGACGATGATACAATCGGGACCATAAAATCGTGAATCAGGGAGGAAAGCCTATGAAATGTCCTTACTGCGCTCATTTAGAGAGTAAAGTGGTGGATTCCCGTCCCGCGGAGGAGGGGGCCAGTATCCGCCGCCGCCGGGAGTGCCTCTCCTGCCGCAAGCGTTTCACCACCTATGAGATGGTGGAGTCCCTCCCCCTGATGGTGGTGAAAAAGGACGGCAGCCGTCAGAGCTTCGACCGGGGCAAGATCCTGGCCGGGCTGATCCGGGCCTGTGAAAAGCGGCCGGTGTCCTTCGACACCCTGGAGAACATCGCCCTGGAGATCGAACAGAATCTGCAAAGCCAGATTGAGCGGGAGGTGAGCTCCCTGGCCATCGGCGAGCAGGTGATGGAGCGGCTCAAGCGGGTGGATCAGGTGGCCTATGTGCGCTTCGCTTCCGTGTACCGGCAGTTTAAGGACCTGAATACGTTTATGGAAGAATTGAACAAGCTGCTGGAGGACCAATGATCCTCCAGCAGCTTGTTTCATCGTTAATCCGCCAGCTTTTCCAGCAGGAGCGCCAGCTCCTCCAGCTTTTGGCCGGGGTCGCCGGACTCTACTGCCTCCCGGACGCAGCGGTCCATATGGGCGGCCAGCACCAGGCGGTTGGTCTTTTTCAAAATGGACTGGGCCGCCATCAGCTGGGAGGAAATTTCCAGACAGTACCGGTCCTCCTCCACCATTTTCAGGATGCCATCCAGCTGTCCCCGGGCGGTTTTCAGCAGCCGGGTTACCTGGGTGCGGTCCGCTTTCACTGTACGGACACCACCTCATAGCCCGCCTCTGTCACCGCGCCGGTGAGGACCGCGTCGTCCACGTCCTTGGAGAGCGTCAGAACGGCGCTTTTGCCCTCCAGACTCATCTCCACCTTGTCCACCCCGTCAAGGGCGGCCAGAGCCTTCTCTACCCGGCCGGTGCAGTGGGCGCACATCATGCCCTCAATTTTCATGGTCTTGTTCATCGTCTTTGTTCCTCCTGTTTTTGTTTGATATTTGGATTGGAAAAACCGCAGCCGTAAGGCGTTGGATACCACGGTTACGCTGCTCAGGCTCATGGCGGCGGCGGCGAACATGGGGTCCAGCCGCCAGCCCAGGGCCCCCGCGAACACGCCCGCCGCCAGAGGAATGCCCAGGGAGTTGTAGAAAAAGGCCCAGAACAGGTTCTGCTTGATGTTGCGGATGGTGGCCCGGCTCAACTCCACTGCCGCCGCCGCGTCCAGCAGGTCGCTTTTCATCAGCACGATGTCAGCGGATTCCAGGGCTACGTCGGTGCCCGCCCCGATGGCAAGCCCCACGTCGGCCCGGGCCAGAGCCGGCGCGTCGTTGATGCCGTCGCCGATCATAGCCACCTTTTTGCCCGCCTGCTGGAGCTGGGCCACCTGGCGCTCCTTGTCTTGGGGCAGGACCTCCGCCAGCACCTGGGTAACCCCCAGTTCCCGGCCGATGGCGGCGGCGGTGCGCTGGTTGTCGCCGGTGAGCATGACCACGTCCAGACCCAGGTCCCGGAACGCGGCCACCGCGTCACGGCTGGTTGGCTTGGGTGTGTCCGCCACGGCAATCAGCCCAAGGGGCTGCTTCCGGGTCTCACTGGCGAAGTACAGGGCGGTTTTGCCCTGGGCGGCCAGCTCCTCCGCCCTCTGGCGCAGCGCCCGGGGGTCAATGCCCGCCTCCTCCAGCATGGCCAGGTTGCCGCCCAGATACTGCTCTCCCTCCAGCGCGGCCCGGACACCCCGGCCGTGGACGGCGGTAAACTCCGTGACCGGATGGCGGGGCAGGTCCCTGGCCCGGTCCAGAATGGCCGCGGCCAGGGGGTGCTCGGAGTTCCCCTCCAGGCTGGCGGCAATAGCCAGCAGGTCGTGCTCCGACGTGCCGGAGGCGGGGAGGATGTCCGTGACCACCGGCTTGCCCTGGGTGAGGGTTCCGGTTTTGTCCAGAACCACCGTGTCGATGGTATGCAGGGTCTCCAGGGCCTCGGCGGATTTGATTAAAATGCCGTGCTCCGCCCCCTTGCCGGTGCCCACCATGATGGCCACCGGGGTG
>CAJUPG010000109.1 GCA_910588455.1 uncultured Oscillospiraceae bacterium | reverse complement strand
TGCCGAAAATACTTGTCTGGAGACGGACCGGGAAGATAGGTAGTGCCTACACAAAAAAGGCGAAGCAGACTCAACTGCTTCGCCTTTTCGTATAAAAAATTTTGCGGGCAGATATAGCCGCATGGCTCCGCTCCCTGGATGTTTTGGAGCGAAGCCATGCAAGACGTTCTTATTCAGCAGTTTGCAGCTCAGTGACGGGGATGCTCTTTGACGATCTGCGCCCCCTTAATCAGCGCGGTGCGTACATCCGTCATGTGCTGGATGCGCAGGCTGTCCGCCTTGCTGATGGTGCTTCCGGCGGAGGTGGCTACATAACGAGAGGGCAGCTGGTTCAGGGCGAAGGCAATGATGTCGCTGCGGCACTGTTGGCAGGTACAACAGCCCAGCGTGTCGTTCAAAATATCGAATTGCTCCTCCACAATATTTTCCATGATGTTTTGATACATTTTCATGGGGTATTCTCCTCTCCATCTAACTGTTTTGATTGTACTCTTGGATGGAGAAAAAGTCAAGAGCGGGTGGAATAGAGCCGCGTAAAATACGTCTATTGATATAGGGGGCGAATCCAATGCAGGAAAAATATCTGCGGCTATGGTCCTATGCCCTGGGACATTTCTGGGTGGATTTCAGCTGTGCGCTGCTGCTGTTCTCCCGTCTGTCGGGACAGGGGGAGTGGGCGCTGTGTGTGCTGCTTTATAATTTTTGCGCCTTCGCCCTTCAGATGCCCATCGGTGTGCTGGCCGGGCGCTGGAGGTACAGCGGCAGGGTGGCGACCTTTGGCTGTATTTTGGCGGCGCTGGGTTGGGGACTTGCCCCTGTTCCGGCTGCGGCGGCGGTAACCGCCGGATTGGGCAATGCCTGTTTCCATGTGGGGGGTGGTATGCAAATTTTAGAGGATGGGGAGAAAAAGGCGGCTTCCCTGGGAATTTTCGTCTCACCTGGGGCATTTGGAATCTATTTTGGCGCTCTGCTGGAGGTACCGGCCCTGCTTCCGGCTGTCGGACTGCTCCTTTTTGCCCTGTGGTTCCACCGGCTGGCCGTACCGGCGGCAAAATCCCCGGAGATGGATGTTCCGGATCAGAATGCCCTGTGGGCCCTGATGTGCTTTTTCCTGGTGGTGGTGCTGCGGTCCTACCTGGGCATGGTGCTGTCTTTTCCCTGGAAAACAGGCGGCTGGAACCTGGGGATGCTGTGCGCGGTTGTACTTGGCAAGGCGGCGGGGGGCTTTCTGGGCGATTGTATGGGAATGCGCCGGACGGCGGCCATCTCTTTGGGACTGGCGGCGGTGTTCTTCTGTCTGAGCGATTTCCCGCTGGCGGGGATCACGGCGGTGTTCTTCTTCAATATGACCATGCCGATTACGCTGTGGGCGGCGGCCCGGCTGCTCCCCGCTGGAAAGGGCTTCGCCTTTGGCCTGCTGACCTTTGCGCTGTTCATAGGCTTTCTGCCTGTCTGGCTGGGTTGGCCCCTCCTGCTGGCGGGGGGAACCGGCTATGCCGCCGGGGCGGCATGCTCTCTGGCCCTGCTGGCGCTGGGACTGCGGAAAGGGGGACTGTGATGGAGCTGTTTGTTTCTCTGGGGGTCTCCCTGACGCTGACCCTGATTCTGGAGGTGCTCCTGGCCCTGGTCTGGCGAATCGGACGGCAGGACCTGCCGGTGGTGGTCCTGGCCAATGTGCTGACCAATCCCGCCGTGGTTCTGGGGCACTGGATCGCCCTTTTGTACTGGCCCCGGTGGCTGGTTCCCATTACCCTGGCCCTGGAGCTGGGGGCGGTGGCCGCAGAGGGGGAGGTCTACCGCCGCCGGAGCCAAATCCGCCATCCCTGGGGCTTCTCGCTAGCGGCAAATGCCCTGTCCTTTTGCGCAGGGCTGCTGCTGTAATCCAAATCGAAAGGAAATGAGGTTGACAACATGAAACGTAGGCTTTTGATGCTGTTCCCGATTGTACTGATGGTTTTGACGATGGCCGTTCCTGTTTCGGCAGATATAATCTGGGAGCCGGATGACTCCTTTTATGAAGCGCATTCCGATGAATGCGTCTATGTGGGCCGGAGGTATCAGCTGGCCGGGTACGGAGGTACGGTTACCCTGTTCCGGGCCCCTGGCGGGATGGAGAAAACCACCCTGGACAACGGCATGGAATGTACCGTACAATTTCTCTGGACGGGAAAGGGGATTGAATGGGGCTATCTGATGTGCGGGCTGGACGGAGGGCTCCAGGAGGGCTGGGCGCCTATGGACGACCTGTCCCTGGTGTACGACAGCCAGCAGTTCCGCGCAGATCACGCCGGGGAGATTCAGGAGACAACGGTACAGGTGGACTTCCAGGAGGCGGTGCTCTACCACTACCCCAACGGAACGGTGACGGAAACGCTGAAGGAGGACGCGGGTTACTCTACCTTTTCCGACGCGGTGACAGAGCTCTACACCGACGAAAACGGTCTGCGGTGGGGGTATATCGGCTACTATAAAGGGGTCCGGGAGAAGTGGATCTGTCTGGATGACCCTATGAACGGGGAACGGAATGACGGAATCGTCCCCGTGGCCCCCTCCGCGGCCCAACTGCGGGGCAGCGTCACCGTGCGCGGAGGCGTACCCGCCCTTCCCCTGGCCGTTACTCTGGTGGCGGCGGTGATGGCGGTGACCGCCGCGCTCCTCCTCCGACGGCAAAAGCGTTCCTGACAAAACCGGGCGGCAAATTTCCTGCCGCCCGGTTTTGCTGCATTTTCCATCGAATTCAGTCTGACAACAAAAAATTTCGTACGCCTCCCTGCGGTATGAAACCGCCTCCATCGGAGATACTGAAAACACAGCATCCGCGAACGGGAGGCACATTCATGCAGAACAAGGTGGAAATCTGCGGGGTGAATACCGCAAAATTAAAGGTTTTGAAACACGAAGAGACCCAGCGCCTGCTGCGGGAGGCCAAGGCGGGCAGCGAGCAGGCCCGCCAGGATTTGATTGCAGGTAATCTGCGCCTGGTGCTGTCGGTGATTCAAAAGTTTGCCAACCGGGGGGAAAATGTGGACGATCTGTTCCAGGTGGGGTGCATTGGGCTGATTAAAGCCATCGACAACTTCAACACGGACCTGGACGTGCGGTTCTCCACCTATGGGGTCCCCATGATTGTGGGGGAGATCCGCCGGTATCTGCGGGACAACAGCACCATGCGGGTGTCCCGGGCCATGCGGGACACGGCTTACAAGGTCCTCCAGGCCAAGGAGGCATATGTGGCCCAGCACCAGAAGGAGCCCACCGTGGAGGAGGTTGCTCAGATTCTGGGCATCAAGCGGGAGGAGGTGGTCTTTGCCCTGGATGCCATTTTAGAGCCCGTATCCCTGTATGAGCCGGTGTATTCCGACAGCGGGGATACGGTCTGCGTGATGGACCAGGTGCGGGACAACAAGAACACCGACGAGATGTGGCTGGAGCGGATCGCCCTAAAGGAGGCGGTGGCGCGGCTGGGTGAGCGGGAGCGAAAAATTTTGTCCATGCGGTTTTTCCAGGGCAAGACCCAGATGGAGGTGTCCAACGAGATTGGCATCTCCCAGGCCCAGGTGTCCCGGCTGGAGAAAAACGCCCTGAACCAGATCCGGAAGGATTTATAAAAAAACCCGCCGCAGGCGGGTTTTTTCTTATCCCAGGGCTACGTCCAAAATCATCATCAGCAAAAAACCGGTCATTACCCCCCAGGTGCCCAGATGGGATTTCTCGTCCAGCTGCGCCCCGGGGATCAGCTCCTCTACCACCACGTAGAGCATCGCCCCCGCCGCGAAGGACAGCAGCCACGGCATCAGCGGCTGAATGGAGCCGGCAATCAGTACGGTCAAAATGCCGAAAACAGGCTCCACCAATCCGGACAGGGACCCCATGACGAAGGCCCGCCCCCGGCTCATCCCCTCCTGCCGCAGAGGCAGAGAGATGGCGGCCCCTTCGGGGAAATTCTGAATGCCGATGCCCAGAGCCAGCGCCATAGCGGCGGTGAGCGCCGCCGGGTCCCCGCTGTAGGCGGCCAGGGCGAAGGAGATTCCCACCGCCATCCCCTCCGGAATATTATGCAGGGTCACCGCAAGTACCAGCAGGGCGGAGCGCCGCCGGGTGTCGGGACCGGACTTCAGGTGGAAGGACTCCGGCGTTAAATGGGGGAGCAGGGCATCCATGACGGTGAGAAAGCCGATGCCCAGCAGGGAGCCTCCGGCGGCAGGAATCCAGCCTGCCATTCCCATAGCGTCGGCCTGGCTGATGGCAGGGATAAGTAAGGACCACACGCTGGCGGCAATCATAACCCCGGCGGCGAAGCCCAGTAGAATCCGGTGCAGGTGAGGGGAGGCGGCTCTTCTAAAGAAAAAGACGGTGGCCGCGCCCAGGGAGGTGAGCAGGAAGGTGAGCCCTGTTCCCCCGGCGGCCCAAAGCAGTGCGTGCGTCATAGGCAGAATTCCTTTCTACGTTTGGTTTCAAACTACTCTATTCGCCCGCCGGGGGAAAGGTGCAAAAAGGGAGCGGCTGACAGCCGCTCCCGGATGGGGTGTTATTTATATGCACAAGGGGAATCAGACCAGCTTTGCGCCGTTGATCTTTACGCCGGGGCCCATGGTGGAGGCCACGGTGCAGCTTTTGATATACTGTCCCTTGGCGGCAGCGGGCTTGGCCTTGATGATGGCGCCCATGAGAGCGGAGAAGTTCTCAGACAGCTTCTCCGCGCCGAAGGAGACCTTGCCGATGGGGCAGTGAATGATGTTGGTCTTGTCCAGACGGTACTCCACTTTACCGGCCTTGATCTCGTTGACGGCCTTGGTCACGTCCATGGTGACGGTGCCGGCCTTGGGGGAGGGCATCAGGCCCTTGGGGCCCAGCACCTTACCCAGGCGGCCCACCACGCCCATCATGTCGGGGGTGGCGACCACCACGTCGAAGTCGAACCAGTTTTCCTTCTGGATCTTCTCCACCAGGTCCATCTCGC
>CAJUPG010000108.1 GCA_910588455.1 uncultured Oscillospiraceae bacterium | reverse complement strand
TTCGTATTTCATCCCTTTATTTTATCTCATTATTTTTATTTTCGCAAGAGGTCTATTGACTAGCTTCATCTAATTCTCCTCCTTCAATTTCTCGAAAGCGCCCCTTTAACAGAAGCACTCCCGGGATTATCATAACCGCACAAAAAACGGCTAATCCCATAAAAATGTACCAAAGCCACTGAGGCAGGTCCGGAACCAGGCACAGGGCAAACAGACACCCCGCGCTTAGAAGCTGAAAAAATCCGGCGGCGGCGACCCCAAGCACAGCTTCTTTTTTCAACTTCCGTTTATGCTCCTCAATACTTTTTGGCTTCATCCTCTTCGCCTCCTTTGACCTCCTGCCAGCGCTGGTACAAAGAGTAGCATACGCCGCCTGCAATGGCCAGTCCGACCAGGAGATAAATTCCCATCATGATAAAGAGGGTCGTCTCCACGCCGGCCCCGCCGGACAGGGCTGTGAACAGAAACACGATCACAACGCCGATCCAGGAAACGACCAGAGCAGCGACCAGCACCGCGCCAAAAAGTCCGTGCCCGTTAGTATTTTTTCGCATCGTCCATTTCTCCTTTCTGAATTTCCTTCACCCGCTGATACAGGGCCAGATAGGTCCCCAAAATAATCAGCGCCGGGACAGCCGCCATGAGCAGCGCCAAAACCAGAGGCGGAGCCTCCTTCGGCTGGGTGAACCCGGCCCAGAGTATGACGCCGATCAGCGCCCCCAGCACGATGGTGACCAGCACCGTAACCACCACCGGGGCCACGTAGGACAGCCCCCGGGCGTCGCCCATCTGCTTGTCCTGGAAGGTTGTGCCCTCCTGCTCCAGAGTCTCCATCTGTTCCAGAAGGGACTGGGCGTCCAGACTGTCCAGCCGGACCTCCTGGTCTCGCAGGGTCTCGCACAGCCGGGAGGCCTGCTCCAGATTGTGCCGCTCCCGTTCCAGGGTGACCAGGTGGCGGCGCATCCCGTCCCCCACCGTATGGGCCCCGGACTGCATCTGACGAATCTCTTCTAACGGGACGCCCAGCTTCCGCATGAGCTTGATTTGCCGCAGCACCTTCACCTCTTCCTCGCCATAGTCCCGATAGCCGTTTTCGCTGTTGCGCCGTGGGGAGAGCAGTCCCTGCTCCTCATAAAAGCGGATATTTTTCTTTGTAATGCCCACCTGGGATTCTACCTCGTTGATCTTCATGGGATTAGTGTAAACCATCCACCAGGGGGAAAGTCAAGGGTTTTTTCAAAAAAACTTGATTTTTTTCAAAAGAGCGGCTACAATGCTGTCAGATTATTTCAATGCGGAAAGGAAATCAAAACCATGAGCCAGGAATTTCACGGAAGCCGGGACTATGTGGCCGACCCGGAGCTGCTGCGGGCGGTCAACATCGCTATGGCGTTAAAAAAACCTCTGCTGATTAAGGGCGAGCCGGGCACCGGCAAAACGGTGCTGGCGGAGGCCATCGCCGCCGCCCTGAACAAGCAGCTGCTGATCTGGAACATCAAATCCACCACCAAGGCCCAGGACGGCCTGTATGTCTACGACGTGGTCCAGCGGCTGTACGACAGCCAGTTCGGCGGAAAAGTGGACGACGTGGAAAAATATGTCAAGCTAGGCAAGCTGGGAGATGCCTTCTCCAGTCCGGAGCAGGTAGTGCTGCTGATCGACGAGATCGACAAGGCGGACCTGGAGTTCCCCAACGACCTGCTCTGGGAGCTGGACCGGATGGAGTTCCACATCCCGGAGACGGGCCGGACCGTGACGGCAAACCACCGCCCCGTAGTCATCATCACCTCCAACGCGGAGAAGGAGCTGCCCGACGCCTTTCTGCGCCGGTGCGTGTTCCACTATATCGAGTTCCCGGACAAGGAGCTGATGGGGGAGATTGTCCGGGTCCACTTCCCGGACCTGAACCAGAAGCTGCTGGACCAGGCCCTGGAGGCCTTCTATAAAATCCGCGCCCTGCCCCAGATTAAGAAAAAACCCTCCACCAGTGAAATCCTGGACTGGGTCCAGGCCCTGGTGCACGGGGGATACGACCCCAAGCGCATCATCAAGGAGGTCCCCTATCTTGGCGTTCTGCTGAAAAAGAACGAGGATATCGAGACCATGCGCCGGTCCTGGCGGTGAAGTCATGTTTGAGGAATTTTTGTACCTGCTGCGCCGGCGGGGGCTGAAGGTCTCCCTCACCGAATGGATGTCCCTGATGGAAGGGCTGCATAAAAACCTCCACGGGGCCAGCTTTACCGGGTTTTACGCCCTGTGCCGGGCCCTTCTGGTGAAGAGCGAGTCAGATTTCGACCGGTTTGACCGGGCCTTTTTGGAGTATTTCAAGGACGTGCCCTTTGAGCAGGAAATCTCCCAGGAGCTGCTGGACTGGCTGGACAAGCCGGAGACTCTGGCCAATTACGACCCCATCCAGGCGGCCATCAACGCGGGACTGTCCGAGGAGGAGATTGAGGAGATGCTCCGGGAGCGCCTCCAGGAGCAGACCGAGGAGCACAACGGGGGCCGCTACTGGGTGGGCACCCACGGTATGTCCGTATTCGGCAACTCCGGTCTGTCCCCTACAGGCATCCGGGTAGGGGGCAAGTCCATGTACAAGCGGGCCTTCCGGGTGGCCGGAGAGCGGCGGTTCCGGGATTTTCGGGGGGACAACACCCTGGACACCCGGCAGTTCCAGGTGGCTCTGCGGCATCTGCGGCAATACTCCGGCCTGGTGGACCTGCCCCCCACGGAATTCGACGTGGACGGGACCATCCGGGACACGGCGGACAGCGGGGGGATGCTGAAGGTGCGCTACAAGCGCCCCCGGCAGAACACGGTCAAGGTGGCCCTGCTCATTGACTCCGGCGGCTCCATGGAGTATTACAGCCGCCTGTGCTCCGCCCTGTTCCAGGCGGTGAGCAAGTCCCGGCACTTTCAGGATCTGAAGGTCTACTATTTTCACAACTGCCCCTACTCCCGGCTGTATACCGAGCCGGAGCTCCATCTGCGCACCCATGTGGAGACCCAGTGGGTGCTGTCCAACCTGAGCCCGGAGTATAAGATCATTTTCGTGGGGGACGCCCAGATGGCTCCCTATGAGCTCACCGGCGGCCGGCGGTACAGCGGCCCCGGGGACGACCCCCTCTACCGGTCCGGCCTGGGGTGGCTGGAGCTGTTCCGCAGCCGGTTTTCCAGGATTGTCTGGCTCAACCCCAGCCCCCGCCCCGACTGGGGGCCCTACTGGACCCAGACCTACGACGTGATCGCGGAGCTGTTCCCCATGTTCCCCCTGACCGTGGACGGGCTGGAGGAGAGCATGAAAAAGCTGCTCAACCGGTAGGTCCGCTCCGGGGCTTCTCCTACTTTACAGGCGCAAAGCGCCGTGCTATAATCAGTTCCACCAAACATACAGGAGGTAGAAACCTATGGTCTCCCAAGCAATGAAAAATCTGGGTACCGCCCGCTCCGTCATCCGGGAGCTGTTTGAATACGGCAACCAGCGCGCCGCCGTGGTGGGCCGGGAAAACGTCTACGACTTCTCCCTGGGCAACCCCAGCGTAGCCCCGCCCCCGGTGGTCAACGAGACCGCCATCCGGCTGCTTCAGCAGCCCAACTCCCCCATTCACGCCTACACCAGCGCCCCCGGGGACTACGCCGCCCGCCAGCGGTTCGCCGACTCCCTGAACCGCCGGTTCCATGGGGACTACAAGCCCGAGCAGCTCTATCTCACCGTGGGGGCCGCCGCCTCCCTGTGCTGCTGCTTCCACGGCCTGGCCTGTCCCGGCGACGAGTTCATTGTGTTCGCCCCCTACTTCCCCGAGTACGGCGTGTTCATTGCCGGCGCGGGGGCCAAAATGGTGGTGATTCCCCCGGAGATTGAACACTTCCAAATTGACTTCGATGCCTTCGAGCGGGCCATCACCCCCAACACCAAGGGCGTGGTGGTCAACTCTCCCAACAACCCCTCCGGCGTGGTGTACTCTCTGGAAACCCTCCAGCGGCTGGCGGGAATTTTGAAGGAGAAGGCAGCCCAGTACGGCCACCCCATCTATCTGATCTCCGACGAGCCCTACCGGGAAATTGTCTTTGCGGGCTTTACCGTCCCCTGGGTCCCGGACCTCTATCCGGACACCATTGTGTGCTACTCCTACAGCAAATCTCTTTCCCTGCCCGGGGAGCGTCTGGGCTATGTACTGGTGCCCGGACAGGTAACCGACAGTGAGGACGTATACGCCGCCATCGCCGGGGCGGGCCGGTGTCTGGGCTATGTGAACGCCCCCAGCCTGTTCCAGCAGGTGACCTCTCTGTGCTGTGAGGAGACCTCCGACCTGTCCTTCTATGAGCGCAACGCCAAGCTCCTGGTCCCCGCCCTGCGGGAGATGGGCTACCATGTGCCGGAGCCCGGCGGAGCGTTCTACCTGTTCCCCCGGAGTCTGGAGCCGGATGATCTGGCCTTCAGCGAGCGGGCCAAAAGCCAGTTTGACCTGCTTCTGGTGCCGGGTACGGGCTTCGGCGCCCCGGGCCACGTGCGGCTGGCCTTCTGCGTGGATATCGCCATGATTGAGCGCTCCCTGCCCAAGTTCAAGGCCCTGGCGGAGAGCTATCAATAAGGGACAAGGTTTCCAAAGCGGCATTCCTTGCGTAGAAACATTGACCTTGCTATAATATGGCAAAAAACTCCGGGCCGCCGATTTTCGGCGGCCCGGAGTTTTTTGCCCTGATTCCTTTGCCAGCTTGTAAAAGTAGTCCCCGTTAACTCCATAGCAAAAGCGTCTGTATAAATTAAGCGAAATTTACAGACCTCTGAAAAATTTTTTCGGACTTTTACGGACGCAAAATCAAGGCTGTTTTTGGGGATTTCAATGTGTCTGCAAAGGTATAACCTTTACAGACTGCTGCTCGGCGGCTGGTGATAATGGCTGTACCGCTTCACCATGTCAAGTATGAATTGTTTCCCATTATCGTCTAATGAATATAGCAAGGTTGATATTTCTTGTATCGTCCCGTCATGCTGTTCTGTTTTCAGGCTGTCCTTTAACAATGCGTCTACTGTTGTCCCTAAAGCATTAGCAATATCAAC
>CAJUPG010000107.1 GCA_910588455.1 uncultured Oscillospiraceae bacterium | reverse complement strand
ACATCGCCGTGGGCTGTGACGCTGACCTGGTCATCCTGGACCCGGATTACCGGGGAGTGATCCGTCTGGAGGACAATCCCAACGGGGTGGACTATAACATCTACGAGGGCCGGGAACAGCTGGGCCGGGTGGAGACGGTGCTGCTCCGGGGCCGGGTGGTGGTCCGGGACGCCAAATTTGTGGGAGAGTATGGCCAGGGACAATTTATCCCCGCAAAGATGTACGGCTCCTGCTACGAAAACAGAGATTGAGTCCCCTGTAAATTCCGGCTGCGGGCGGACAAAATTTCAGAGAAGGAGGAGAGACAAAAGGCCCTTTGTCCACCGGCCGAAATAATGTGTTATGCAGTGTAAAATGTAAAGGAGGAACTATTGCATGGAAACCACGTTTGGAGTATTATGTTTAATACCACCTATTCTGGCCATCGTCCTGGCCCTGATTACCAAGCAGACCATCCTCTCCCTTCTGATTGCCACCTGGGTCGGCTCCACCATTATCAACGGCTGGAATCCCTTGGTGGGCTTTGTGAAGATCATCTCCGACTATGTAATCCCGTCCATCAGCGGAAACGCCTCCCTTCTGGTACTGGTTACCCTGTCCGGCGGGCTGATTGCCATGCTGCGCAACACCGGCGCGGCGGAGGCCTTCGCCACCCGGGTCACCAAGGTCATCAACACCGCCAAAAAGGGCCAGATTGTCACCTGCCTGAGCGCGTTCATCTTCTGCTATACCGAGCCCTGCCTGATGCTGGGCACCATCATGCGCCCCGTCACCGATACCGTGCGGGTATCCCGGGCCAAGTTGTCCTACATCCTGGACTCCATGGGCTGTAATCTGGCCTGCTTCTCTCCCATCAGCAGCTACGGCCCCTTTATCACCGGTCTGATTGCCGCCGAGCTTCTGGCCGCCGGCGTGGAGGCCAGCGAGTGGGGCATCTGGATGAATATGCTTCCCTTCAACCTGTACAGCCTGTTTGCTATGGTCACAGTAATCGTGGTCGCGGTATTTGGACTGAACTTTGGTCCCATGCGCGAGGAGGAGGACCGCGCCCTGAAAACCGGCAAGCTGCTGGGCGACGGGGTGGAGCCCCTGGTCCCCGAAGTAAAAAATGTTCTGCCGGAAAACTACCATCTGTCCATCTGGAACTTCGCCGTTCCCATGGCCGCCCTGTTCGTCTCCCTGTTTGCCACCATCTTCTGGAGCGGCGATCTTGTCAACAACGGTCTGGTGGGCTGCTTCCGCTCCGCCAATATCACCCTGGCCATCTGCATGGCCTTCCTGGGCGGCGGCATCGGCGCCGGCGTCATGGGCATTGCCACCAAGCTGTTCACCCCCCTCAAGGCCTTTGACACCTTTATCGACGGCATGGTCGAACTGATTAACGTCCCCTTCATCCTGATCTGCGCCTGGTCCCTGGGTACCATTGTCAAGTCTATGGGCACCGGCGACTTCATGGTGGGTATCGTGCAGCAGTACCTCACCCCCGGCCTGGTTCCCGCCCTGGTGTTCCTGTTCGGCGCGTTTATCTCCTTCGCCACCGGCTCCTCCTGGGGCGTCTGGTCCATCATGATGCCCATCGCCTTCCCCATGGCCGTGGCCTTTGACCTGCCTATGGCCTATATCGTGGGCTCTGTCATTGCCGGCGGTATGTTCGGCGACCAGTGCTCCCCCATCTCCGATACCACCGTTCTCTCCTCCACCGGCGGCTCCTGCAACCACATTGTCCACGTTATGACGCAGCTGCCTTACGGACTTACAGTAGGCGCATCCGCTTTCGTAGGTTTCCTGTTCGGAGGGCTGACCGGCCAGTACATGCTTTCCATTGCCGTAACCGCTGTAGTCCTCTATGTGGCTATGTTTATTATGACAAAGGTGGACAGCGCCCGGACCGTGAAAGCGGCCTGATATAGCGGACTTGTTTTGCACAGACGGGAGATTGATATGAAGAAAATTGACAAACTTGTTACTGCCCCCCATTTTTATACTATGGAGGGGGAGGGAGTCGGTTACCGCGCTACCTCTGCCATGGCGATCAACTGCGGCAAGATTTTAGAGGTCGGTCCTGTGGAGCACATGCTGAAAGAGTACGCCCCCCAGGAAATCATCGATCTGCCCCACCACATGGTCCTGCCCGGTTTGATCGACGGGCACATGCACACCGCCTGCAACATCATGCGCGGTTTGGCTCAGGACACCAACAACTGGATGATGTTCGGCCTGCAGCCCTTTGACAACGCCGTAACCGACGAGGAGCGGGACGCGGGCAGCCGGGTGGCCATTCTGGAGGCCATCCGTGCGGGCACTACCACCCTGGGCGACTATGAGTCAAAGATGGATAATGTGTGCAGCTTCATCGAAAAGGTGGGGGCCAGAGGCAATATTGCCCAGACCATCCGGGCCGCCAAACGGCGGGTTTACCAGCCGGGCGAGCTCTATGAGTTCGACGACGAGATGGGTGAGGAGAGCCTCCAGCGCAATATCCAGCTCTACGACAAGTGGCACAATCATGCGGGGGGCCGAATCAAAATTTTGTTTGGACCCCAGGGAGCGGATTTTGTCAGTCCTGAAATGCTCCTGAAGATTCAGAAAATCGTCAAAGAGCGCAGGACCAAAATCCATATGCACGTTCAGCAAGGCGACCGGGAGACCTATCAGATCGAAAAGCGCTACGGGAAGCGGCCCACTGCGTTTTTGGATGAGTTGGGCTATCTGGACTCCTCCCTGATTGCTGTCCATCTCACCGACTGCACCGACGAGGAGGCCGCCCACATTGCCCGTAAAGGTGCCTCCATGATCGTCAACCCCGGCTCCATCGGCATCATTGACGGCATCGTTTGTCCCAGTGTGGCCTTCCAGGAGGCGGGCGGCTCTGTGGCTTTGGGCTCCGACCAGGCCCCGGGCAACAACTGCCACAATATCATCAACGAGATGAAAAATGTGGCGCTGTTCAACAAAATCAAGTATGGCAATCCAGAAGTCATGCCCGCCTGGCGGGCCCTGCGGATGGCCACCATCGAGGGAGCCCAGGCTATCGGTTTGGGGGACAGTGTGGGCTCTCTGGAGCCAGGCAAGCAGGCGGACTTTATCGCGATTGACCTGAATTGTCCCTCCATGTTGCCGGTCTATACCTATCCCATGCGCAACATGATCCCCAATCTGGTCTACAGTGCCAGAGGTCCCGAGGTCACGCTGGTGGCAGTGGACGGCGAGATTATCATGCGTGATGGCGTATTTACAAAGGTGGATCAGCAGGAATACCTCTCCACCATTCCCCAATATCCGGATGAAATTGGCCACAGGGCCGCAGAGGAATTTTTCCAAATTGACGGCACCAACGCCCGTTTTATGCGGGAAGGGAAACTATAACCTTACTGCCAACCTTTCTTCACATGGGGCGCTCCGGGAACCGACAAGGCCCCGGGGCGTCCCAAATAATGTAGGTGATACTATGCGGCGCACCTCTGCAACTCTTAAATCCAACACACGGCTGCTACTGGTATTGGCCTGGCCTGCCATTGCGGAGCAGCTTCTGCTGACCATGACCAATTATGTGGATACGGCCATGATTGGAGCCTTGAGCACCGACGCCACTGCCGCTGTAGCCATCAATTCCACCCCGGTCTTTTTTATTGTGGGACTTCTGACTGCGGTGGGGGTGGGATACTCCGTTCAAATCGCCCACAGCCTGGGAGCTCAACAGGAACAGCTGGCCCGCAGTATCACCCGGCAGACCCTGTTGGGCTCGTTGATATCAGGGACCGTTATTATGCTGGTAACCCTTATGCTGGCACCCTGGGTCCCCAAATGGCTGGGTGCGGATTCGATTATTTTAGGCGATGCTCAGAGGTATCTTTTTTTCTATGCCTTGGGCATTCCATTCCAGACGGCCTTGGCGGTTTTTTCTGCGGTACTCCGGTGCGCAGGAGATACCAAAACCCCCTTACATCTGAACGCAGGTGCCAATGTACTCAATGTTATTCTGAACTTCTTCCTGATTTTTCCCAGCCGCACGGTCCAAATTGGGGAGCGTACCCTTCGTATCTGGGGTGCCGGGTGGGGCGCAGCAGGAGCGGCAGGGGCAACCGCTTTTTCCGCCAGCCTGATGGGATTCTGTTGCATTTTGCTGCTGTTCCGCCGCGCAGGCCCAGTGAATCTGGAACTGAATGCCTCTTATCGCCCGGATTTTGCTATTATTCGACAGGCTGTCCATTTGGGAATCCCGGCAGCACTGGAGCGGGGCGCCATTTGCAGCGGTCAGCTGCTGATTACCAGGATGGTGGCCTCCCTGGGGAATGTGGCGCTGGCCGCCAACCATGTGGCGGTGACGGCGGAGGCCATCAGCTATCTGCCCGCTACAGGGGTATCTTTTGCCGCCACTACTCTGGTAGGGCAGGCCTATGGGGCCGGGGAATACCCTCTGGCCCGACAATTTGGTAAAATCTCCGGTTGGATTGGCCTGCTGTCAGGGGGAGCGGCGGGAATGATTCTGTTTATATGCGCCACACCTCTTGCCAGTATCTTTTCTCCGGATTCTGATGTCATAGAACTGGCAGCTGATATGCTGCGGATCGTAGCTATCTCCGAGCCATTGTTTGGTCTCTCCATTGTATTGTCCGGCGTAATGCGGGGAGTTGGCAACACCCGTCTGCCTTTCCTGGTGGTACTGAGCGGTATGTGGGGCGTGCGGGTTATCTTAACGCCTGTTCTGCTGTTTTATGCCCATATGAATCTGGCTGGCGTGTGGGTAGCTATGGTTGTTGACCTGATGTTCCGCGGAATTTTGTGTGAAATTCAGACAAAACGTCTTTTGTCAAAGCTTGAAGCAGCTTGTAATTCATGATCTGCAAGTTGCTTTCTGTGAGTAAAATGTATTTATGCGTATATTGTATAAATGGTGGGGCGACTTGCTGCTGCTACTCTTAATTGTATTTTTAGTTCGAAACTTGTCGAAAAATAAATCCCACCGTGAGACGCGAAGCTGAGAGGAGGCTCCCCCTGTGTATCACGCCCTTACGATAGGATTGGCTGACGATTTGCTTGCCGACCTGCAACATTTTTTTGTCAAACATAAGGACGTTACCGATAAAGGACAAGACTGAAAACAACATTTTATTGTGCAGT
>CAJUPG010000106.1 GCA_910588455.1 uncultured Oscillospiraceae bacterium | reverse complement strand
GTCTTTGAGCACATCACCGACGTGGTGTACGAGTCCAAGCTGGTCTACCGCACCAAGCAGTACGGCGACTCGGTGCGTACCTTCTGCATGAACCCCTACGGCCATGTGGTGGCGGAAAACGTGGAGGGCATCAACACGGTGAACGGCCACTCCTACGCCGACCCGGCCCTGCGCAGCGAAAACACCAATTTCGCCCTGCTGGTCAGCAACCGGTTCACCTCCCCCTTCAACGAGCCCTACCGCTACGGCAAGCACGTGGCCTCCCTGTCCAATATGCTGGCCGGGGGGGTGCTGGTCCAGCGGTTCGGGGACCTGGTGGGGGGCCGGCGGACCAACGCCCACCGGATGGGCAAGTCCTTCGTGCGGCCCACCCTCACCGCCGCCATCCCCGGGGACCTGTCCCTGGCCCTGCCCAAGCGGCAGCTGGACGACATCATTGAAATGATCTATCAGCTGGATAAGATTGCCCCCGGAACCGCCAATTACGACACCCTTCTCTATGGCGCGGAGGTAAAATTCTACTCGTCCCGGCTGGAGCTGTCCGCCGAGCTGGAGACCGCCCTGCCCGGGCTGTTCGCCGCCGGCGACGGGGCGGGCGTTACCCGGGGGCTGGCCCAGGCGGGGGCCTCCGGAGTTCAGGCCGCCCGGGCCATCGGCCGCCGGGTGGCGGAGGAAGTTTGAATTTTGGAAAAATTGCTGTCTCTGCCCCCCATCTCCTTTTTGCTGGAGACGGCGGACATCTACTCCCGCCGGGGGGTGGGCCAGACCGCCGCGGCCCTGTCCTACTTTCTGATTCTGACCCTCTTCCCCCTTCTGGTGTGCGTCAACTACAGCATCGGCCTGCTGGAGCTGGACTTTGAGGAGATTGTCCTGGCGCTGGATCAGGTTCTGCCGGAGCAGGCGCTGTCCGTGATCCGGGACTACCTGGACTACATCGCCGTCAACCAGTCCCAGCCCCTGCTGATTGGCAGTCTGTTCACCCTGGTGGCGTCCGCCTCGGCGGGACTGCGGACCCTGCTGCACACCATGGACCGGCTCTATGACGCGCCGCCCCCCAACCCGGTGAAGCGGATTGCCGCCAGTGTGGCGCTGTCTCTGCTGTTTCTGCTGACCATCTACCTGTCCGTGGTGGTGATTTTCACCGGAGAGTGGTTCTTCTCTCTGCTGGAGGACCATCTGCCCCGGCGGCTGGTGGAGCTGCTCCCCCTGAGCGACCTGGGCAGTCTGTGGCGGTGGATGCGCTATCTGCTGCTGTTCTGCTTTGTGCTGCTGCTGGTGCTGTCGGTGTACCGGGCGGGGGTGCCCAAAAAATTCGCCGGGAGGGGCCTGCTGCTGTGCGCCCTGCTGTCCGCCCTGTCCCTGGCGGGCTTCTCCGTGCTGTTTTCCTGGTTTATCGGTCTGTCCTCCCGTTACTCGCTGATCTACGGCTCTCTGGCCTCCATCATTATCCTTCTGGTATGGCTGTACCTGTGCGGGAACATCCTCCTGCTGGGCGCGGTGGTCAACCGGGTGTGGCGGGGACGCAGAGGCTAGCATAAAATATCCCCTCCCGGCATATCGTGAATGCAAGGGAGGGGATGTTTTTATGCCGATCCGCGAACGCCGCAGCGCCACCTTGGGACTGGCCCTGGCGGCGCTTTTGTTCCTGCTGCCTCTGCTGATGGTCCCCGGCGGGCCGGTCCCTCTGGAGGACGAGGCCTTGCTGCCCCCGGCCACCCTGCCCATCGACCGCACCCCCGCCGTGACCGCCTCCCGGGACAGCGGCCGCCCCGTCCGGCTCCAGCGGGCCGACGGGACGGTGGAGGAGCTGACCATGGAGAGCTATTTGTGGGGGGTGGTGGCGGCGGAGATGCCCGCCTCCTTTGAGGAGGAGGCCCTGAAGGCCCAGGCCTGCGCCGCCCGGACCTACGCCGCCGGCCTGCAGGCCGGGGGGAGCAAGCACCCGGAGGCGGACCTGTGCGACGACAGCAGCTGCTGCCAGGCCTATACCGACCGGGAGGATGCCCTGCTGCGCTGGGGCCTGAGCGCCCAGCTGTATGCGGAGAAAATTGAAACCGCCGTCTCCGGCACCGATGGTCTGGGGGTGCTGTACCAGGGGACCCCCATTCAGGCGGTGTTTTTCTCCTCCGCGCCGGGAAAAACCGCCGACGCGGTAGAGGTGTGGGGCAGCGCTGTGGACTACCTGAAAAGTGTGGACAGCCCCGAAGGGGATGAGGTCCCCAACTACCACAGCCAGGTGCGTCTGTCCCCGGAGGAGCTGAAAAACAAAGCTCTGGCGGCGTGGCCCGGGGCGGACCTGTCCGGCAAGCCGGAGAGCTGGATTCAAAACCTGGAGCGCACCGCCTCCGGAGCGGTATCCAGCCTGCGCATCGGCGGGATTACGGCCGCCGGCGGGGAGGTCCGGGGGGCTTTTGGGCTGCGCTCGGCCTGCTTTCAGGTGCAGTGGGACGGGGAAAATTTCCTCTTTGACGTAACGGGCTACGGCCACGGGGTGGGCATGAGCCAGTACGGGGCCAACGCCATGGCCAAGGAGGGCAGGGAGTTCCGGGACATCCTGACCTGGTACTACACCGGGACGGAAGTGGATTATTTGTGGTAGCATACAAAAGGGGCGGGCCCTGCGGGCCCGTCCCTTCAAAATTCAGCCTTTCAGCGTCTCCGCCCAGGCGGCGTATTTGGCCACCTTGCCGTCGCAGTCGTCCTTGTCGGTCCCGTTGGCCAGGATGTACACCTTGACCTTGGGCTCCGTGCCGGAGGGCCGGACAATCAGGCTGGTTCCGTCGGCCATCTCGTAGCGCAGCACGTTGGAGCCGGTGAGCTCCATAACGGACTTTTCGCCGGAGGCCACGGCGACCACGCTGCCGTCCTTATAGTCCTTCTGCTGGGCTACGGCCACGCCGGCGATCTCCACCGGGGGCTTCTCCCGCAGGCCGGCCATCAAATCGGCCATCTTCTTCAGCCCGTCCAGGCCGGGCATTACCAGATTGCAGGTCTTCTCACCGTAGCAGCCGTACTTCTCATACAGGGCCAGCAGGGCGTCGTACAGGGTCATGTTCTGGCCCGCGTACCAGGCGGCCATCTCGCTCAGGGCCACGGAGGCGGTAACGGCGTCCTTGTCCCGGACAAAGCTGCCCAGCATATAGCCGTAGGACTCCTCATAGGACATGATTACATTGCCCTCGCCGCTGCCCTCCAGCTGGTCCTTCTTCTGGGCCAGGAATTTGAAGCCGGTAAAGGTGTCAAAGCACTGCAAGCCGTTGACCTCGGCCACCTTCCGGGCCATCTCGGTGGTCACGATGGTTTTGAGGGCCACGGGGTTCTGGGGCAGCTTGCCGGTGCGCTTCATGGCCCCGATCAAATAGTCCAGCAGCAGTACGCCGGTCTGGTTGCCGGTGAGCACCTTGAACTCGCCGCTTCCGGTGTTGACCATGATGCCCACCCGGTCCGCGTCGGGGTCGGAGCCCAGGATAAAGTCCGCCCCCTCCTTTTTGGCGATCTCAACAGCCAGAGCAAAACCCTCCGGATTCTCCGGGTTGGGGGAGGCCACGGTGGGGAAGTCGCCGTCGATGACCATCTGCTCCGGGACGCAGATCACGTGCTTCATGCCCAGGCGCTTCAGGGCCTCGGGGATAAGCTTGTGGCCGGTGCCGTGGAAGGGGGTGTAGACCATCTTGAAGGTGTCCGCCACTTTTTCCACAGCGGCCTGATCGTTGACCTGGGCCATGACATTGGCCAAAAACTTTTCGTCGGTCTCCTGGCCCATCATGGTGATGGGGGCGGGGTTCTCGTTCTGGAGCTTGGCGCCGGTGAGCACGTCCAGCCCCTGCATGATTTTGGCCACCTCGTCGGCGTGCCTGGGGGGCAGCTGGGCGCCGTCCTCCCAGTAGACCTTATAGCCGTTGTACTCCTTGGGGTTGTGGCTGGCGGTGATATTGATGCCGGCGATGCAGCCGTACTCCCGAATGGCGAAGGACAGCTCCGGGGTGGGGCGCAGGGTGTCGAACAGCCGCACGGGGATGCCGTTGCAGGACATCACCTTGGCCGCCTCCTGGGCGAAGAGGGCGGAGTTGTTCCGGCAGTCGTAGCACACCGCCACGCCCCGGGCCACGGCCTCCGGGCCCTCCGCCAGAATCACCTGGGCGAAGGCCTGGGTGGCGTGGCGGACGGTGTACACGTTCATGCGGTACAGGCCCATCCCCATGGTGCCCCGCAGGCCGGCGGTGCCGAAGGAGAGCTGCTCAAAGAACCGGGACTCGATCTCCTTCTCGTCGTTCTGGATGGCGGCCAGCTCGGCCTTCTCCTCCTGAGAGAGCACGGGGCTGTTCCGCCAGCTCTGGTACGTATCTTGATAGGACATAATGATCGACCTCCTGTTAAAAAATAGAACTGTTTTCATTGTAGCATAGCGGAGGCAAATTTTCCAGAGCTTTTTCCGGAAATTGCAAAGAGCCCAAAAAACGGGATTTTTTCCTTTACAGCCGGTTAAAATTATGGTATAGTATCCCTGCGCCAGGCGCGCGACGCCCACACGCTTCGTTCCGGGGTACGGCCCGCTCAAGAGAGCGGGGTTCCATCCGCCCGGTACGCAGCCCCTTGGGCAGATTTTTTGAAAGGTGGAGATTCCCATGATCCGCAAAGACGAAAAGACCGCCGTTATCGAGGCCAACCGCACTCACCCCACCGATACCGGCTCCCCAGAGGTCCAGATTGCCATTCTGACCGCCCGCATCAACGAGCTCACCGAGCACCTGAAGATCCACAAGCAGGACAACCATTCCCGCCGCGGCCTGCTGAAAATGGTCGGCAAGCGCCGCAAGATGCTGGATTATCTGGCCCGGAAGGACATTGAGCGCTACCGCGCGATCATTGCCAAGCTGGGTCTGCGTAAGTAATTCGAGCCCTGTGAGGGACAGCCCGGTTCTGCCGTGCTGTCCCTTCTTCCAAACTTGGAGCCCGCCGCTTTTTTAGCAGTTGAATATGGGCCCTCCCTCCGGGACCTGTATTCAAGTGCTAAAAGGCAGCCCGCTCCCCTGAAATTTTTTGAACGAAGGAGCATTGCCATGTCAACCGTTATCAAAAAGAAGAATTTTACCAATTTCAAGAGCTGGACCATGGACCTGTGCGGCCGTCCCCTCACCATCGAGGTGGGCAAGGTGGCC
>CAJUPG010000105.1 GCA_910588455.1 uncultured Oscillospiraceae bacterium | reverse complement strand
CTCTGGCCGTGTGGACCCGTTTAAAACCTGCACGAATGGCAGGTGGGTCGCCTCCGCGCCGTTTTACTGCTTCCAACTTCCGGCACCGGCAGATTCCGGGCCGGGAGGCCTGCAAGCCGCGCCGCGAGTCGGGCGTCCCGTTTCAGAAATGTGGGTTTAAAAGAGCCCATCACGCACCGAGCAGGAAAACCATTTATTCCTCTTCCTCGTAGAACCGGTCCATGAACAGCTGATACACCTCGTCCAGCTCCTCGTCGCTGTCGGGGGTGGACAGCAGTTCCTCCCCGTTCTCCTCAATCACCTTCAGGATCACAAGGCCCATTTCCTCCTCATTCTGCTCCTCGCCCTCCTGTTCGGCGGGGAACAGGGCGTGGTAAACGGTGCCGTTGTGCTCCAGGCTGTCAATGAGCTCCAGCTCGAACTGCTGGCCGTCCTCGTCGGTGAGGGTAATAAAATCGGGGCCGAAGGCTTCGCTCACAGATCATACCTCCCTGCTGTTGTGTTGATTGGTGCTGTTGTTGGTATTGTAACCTGCTTTTTCAAAAAAAACAAGGCTTGACGGCGGGAAATTTTTGTGCTATGGGGCCTTGGACGTGCCAAAATTTCGGGCCGTTTTTTGTATTTTTTGTCAAATGGAAATTCCTGGGATGGACAAATTTCAATATCGTGTTATAATAGATGCTGGATTTCCGTAAACGCACGCATCAAACACGGAGGTAACAACGTGGACGAACAAATGAATCGAGATTCCCAATATGGGGGAAATACATCCCGGCGAATGGACGATCCCCAGCGCCGCAAGCGCCGCCGCCGCCGGCGGGTCGGCAAGGTATTCGGCACGATTTTCAAGGTGCTGGGTACGCTTCTGCTCATCGGGATCGCCACCGGAGGTCTGCTTTTGTGCTTCGCGGCAGTGTATATCCAGACGGTCATCATGCCTGAAGCCCGGAAATTCGACCTGAGCGACTTTTCCGTGGGGCAGAACAGCGTTATGTATTACACAGACCCGGAGACCGGACGGGAAAAAGAGCTGGTTACCCTTTTGAGCAGCACCGACTCCATGTGGGTCACCTATGAGGAGATGCCCGAAAATCTGATCAACGCCGCCATCGCCATTGAGGACAAGCGCTTCTGGAGCCACCCCGGCGTGGACTGGCGGCGCACCGGCAAGGCGGTGCTGCTGATGTTCACCGGCCAGGACATCCAGGGCGGGTCCACCATCACCCAGCAGCTCATCAAAAACCTCACCCAGTACGACGAGACCACCGTCAAGCGGAAGATCATCGAAATCTTCCGGGCCCTGGAGTTCACCAAGGACCATTCCAAGGAAGAGACCATCACCTGGTACCTCAACTATATTTTCCTGGGCAGCAAGTGCCAGGGGGTGGGGGCCGCCGCCCAGAAGTATTTCAACAAGTCCGTTCAGGACCTGTCCCTGGCCGAGTGCGCCAGTCTGGTGTCCATCACCAACAACCCGTCGATCTACGGGCCGTACTCCCCCATCCAGATGGAAAACCGGGACGGAGAGGTTTGGAACGGCCGCCAGTGGAACAAATACCGCCAGGAGCTCACTCTGAGTCTGATGCTGGAACAGGGCCTGATTACCCAGCGGGAGTACGACGAGGCTGTGGCGGAGGAGCTGCAGTTCGCCCGCGGGGTGAACGAGGAGGAGCCCACCGAGCTCTACTCCTGGTATGAGGAGGCGGTGATCTCCGACGTGCAGGACGACTTGCAGGAGAAATATGGCTGGTCCTCCAAGTATATCTCCACCCTGCTGTCCTCCGGCGGACTGTCCATCTACACCTGCGTCAACCCGGAGGTCCAGGCCATCGCCGAGGAGATTTACGGCAATGTAGAGAATCTGGACTATGTGTCCAAAAAGAGCGGACAGCGGCTTCAGTCCGCCATAACCATCATTGACAACGAAACCGGGGACGTGGCCGGCATCGCGGGCCGCATCGGGGAGAAAACCGGCAACCGGGTGCTCAACCTGGCCACCGACGGCTCCCGTCAGCCGGGGTCCTCCATCAAGCCCCTGTCCGTCTACGGCCCCGCGCTGGATATGGGGATTATCACCCCCTATACGGTGCTCGACGACTACCCCCACCACATTGAGGGGGGCAAGGCGTGGCCTGTCAACGTGGACGGCCGTTACCGGGGCCGGGTGACCGTGCAGCAGGCGGTGGCCCAGTCCTACAACACCGTGGCAGTGCGGGTGGTGGCCGACCTGCTCACCCCCCAGGCCTCCTACAACTATATGGAGGAGAAATTCCACATTGATCTGGTTGAGGCTCTGGAGATCAACGGCAAGGTGAGCAGCGACATCGACACGGCCCCCCTGTCCATGGGCGGCCTGACCCACGGCGTCAGCACCCGGGAGATGGCCAACGCCTACGCCACCTTCCCCAATATGGGCATCTACCGAAGGGCCCGGACCTACACCGTGGTGAAGGACAGCAACGGCAACGTTCTGCTGGACAACACCCGGGAGGAAGAGACCGCCCTGAAGGAAAAGACCGCCTATTATATGAACGAGCTGCTGAAAAACGTGGTGTCCAACGGCGGCGGCTCCGAGGCCCGGCTGTCCGGCATGACCACCGCCGGCAAAACCGGCACCACCGACAGCAAATACGACCGCTGGTTCGTGGGCTACACCCCCTACTACACCGCCGCCGTCTGGGTGGGCTTTGACAAGGTGAACGAGCGTGTGCCCCTGAGCGGCAACCCGGCGGCCCAGATGTGGAAAAAGGTGATGGCCCCCATCCACGAGGGCCTGGAAAACAAGAAGTTCCCCACCATCAGCGGCCTGACCAGCGGCTTCTCCTACTGCATGGACAGCGGCCTGCGGGCCACGGAGTTCTGCCAGATCGACCCCCGGTCCAACCGGGCGGCGGGGGGAACGCTCCACCAGGACGACACCACCAGCGAGGTCTGTACCTTCCACACCGCCGACTCAGTGGTGGAGGTGTGTATGGACTGCCCCGTGCTGGGCGACGACGGAGAGGCCATCCCTGGGCTGTACCATCTGGCCGGGGAGTTCTGTCCCGAGGAGAGCCGCAAGCGGATGTGCTACCCCAACTACGAGCGGGAGAAGGTGGGCGGCGCCCGGGCGCCGGACGACATCTACCGGCTGGAGAACGTGCTGGAATACGGCGTGTGCACCCTCCACACGGAGGAGGGCCTGCTGAACGACCCCACCAACCCCAACAGCCCCAACTACGACCCCCGCCAGGACCCCAACAGTCCTCTGTACGACCCCAGCTATGTGCCGGAGGACCCCAGCGGAAATGGGACGGGCACGGACCCCAATCCCAACCCGAACCCCAACCCAAATCCGAACCCGAATCCGAATCCGGAGGGGCCGGTGCTCCCCATTGAGCCGGATCCGTCCCAGGAGCCGGAGGCTCCTGTCGTGCCGACGGACGACCCGGACCCGGTGGCCCCGCCGCCCGGGGTGCCGGTGGAATAAAATCTGGACCGGCCTGCCCTTTTGGGCAGGCCGGTTTTCTCTTTTCCATAAAAAATCCCCAGCCGCAAAGCGGCCGGGGATTTATCTGCCTTATTCCAAATCACACAGCGCGGGTGACCTTACCGGAACGGAGGCATCTGGTGCAGACGTACACGTGGGTGGGAGCACCCTTTACGATCGCCTTCACACGCTTCACGTTGGGCTTCCAGGCGCGGTTGGACCGGCGGTGGGAGTGGGACACCTTGATGCCGAACGTTACGCCTTTGTCGCAGAATTCGCATTTGGCCATGTTGCTTACCTCCTCGCTATGAGAGTACGCTTTATGAAGCATCGACTGATATCATAGCAGATTTTTATCAGAATTGCAAGAGCTTTTTACAAAAATCTCTCTTTTGTTTGGAAAGCCACGTTTCCGGACTTGCAAAGCGTTCTATTTTCGTATATAATGATGCAGAATACCGAGCCTGTCCCCAAAAACAGGCCAAAAACAGGAAAGTGTGATAGCATTGAAGTACGATTTCACCGCCATTGAGAAGAAATGGCAGGACCGCTGGAAGCAGGACAAGACCTTCGCCTGCCAAAACTGCGATACCACCAAGCCGAAATTCTACGGCCTGGTGGAGTTCCCCTACCCCTCTGCCGCCGGCCTGCACGTGGGCCATCCCCGGCCCTACACGGCCATGGACGTAATCGCCCGGAAAAAGCGCATGGACGGCTATAACGTCCTGCTGCCCATCGGCTACGACGCCTTCGGCCTGCCTACGGAGAACTTCGCCATTAAAAACCATATCCATCCCTCCGTCGTCACCAAGCAGAATATTGAAAATTTCACCCGGCAGCTGCATATGCTGGGCTACTCCTTCGACTGGGACCGCTGCGTGGACACAACCGACCCCAGCTACTATAAGTGGACCCAGTGGATTTTCCTCCAGCTGTACAAGCACGGCCTGGCTTATAAGACCACCATGCCCGTCAACTGGTGCACCTCCTGCAAGTGCGTGCTGGCCAACGAGGAGGTTGTGGAGGGCGTGTGCGAGCGCTGCGGCGCTCCCGTGGTCCGGAAGGAGAAGAGCCAGTGGATGCTGAAAATCACGGATTACGCCCAGAAGCTCATTGACGGACTGGATACTGTGGACTTCATTGAGCGGGTCAAGACCCAGCAGCGTAACTGGATCGGCCGCTCCACCGGCGCGGAGGTCACCTTCAAGGCCACCACCGGAGACGATATTGTGGTATTCACCACCCGCCCGGATACCCTCTTCGGCGCAACCTATATGGTCATCTCCCCGGAGCACCGGTTCGTCAGCCAGTGGAGGGACAGACTGCAAAACTGGGACGAGGTGGCCGCCTATGTGGAGGAGGCCGGAAGAAAATCCGACTTTGAGCGCACGGAGCTGTCCGCTGACAAGGAGAAAACCGGCGTGATGCTGAAGGGCGTACAGGCGGTCAACCCGGTAAACGGCCGGGAGATCCCCATTTTTATCTCCGACTATGTGCTGGCGTCTTACGGCACCGGAGCCATCATGGCCGTCCCCGCCCACGACACCCGTGACTGGGCCTTTGCCAAAAAGTTCGGCTGCGAGATCATTGAGGTGGTCTCCGGCGGGGAGAATGTCCAGAAGGAGGCGTTCACTGCCAAGGACGACACCGGTATCATGGTCAATTCCGATTTCCTGAACGGCATGACCGTGAAGGACGCCATCCCCGCTATTACCAAGTGGCTGGAGGAGAAGGGGATCGGCCACGAGCAGGTGAACTACAAGCTCCGGGACTGGGTGTTCTCCCGCCAGCGGTACTGGGGCGAGCCCATCC
>CAJUPG010000104.1 GCA_910588455.1 uncultured Oscillospiraceae bacterium | reverse complement strand
AGCTCCTCACTTGCCGCCGCACACTGTTCACTGGTAGCCGCATTGGTCTGTACCTGCGCGGTGGAGTCCCCGGAGCTGAAGGGGACCGCCTTCAGCTACGGCGATGTCTATATGGGCGGCTTCATCGGCTGGAATAACCGGAACGGCCTGGTGGAAACATCCTACGGGGTGGGCTGCCTGTCCGGCGAGGCGGACAGCACCGCCGGCGTGCGGGTCTGCGGCTTTGTGGGATACAACGAAGGCCGGATTTCCAATTCCTATGCCGCCGCCCGCCTGTGGTACAGCGGCGAAGGGGCTTCGGCCCACGGCTTCTGCGGCAGGGGCGAGACCGGCAGTCTGAACGGCGCGTACTACCTGAACCGGGGCAACTTTACTTACTGGGACGCGCCCTATGCCGCCAACTATGAGGACAGCACCCCCGGCGCGGTGGGGCTCACCTATGAGGAGTTATCTGCCCAAATCTCCGCCGTGGCGGGGATGGGACAGCTCAACCAGGAGGGGAAATACCCCTATCCCACTGCGGTGCGCCGGAGCGGAGCGCTGGAATATCCCGGCGAAGAGTGGCCCAAGCCCATGGCGCTGGGACAGATGGGATTGTACTACTGGGAGAAAATGGTCCACGGGAAAAAAATCAGCTACCACGTGAGCATCCTGGCGGTGGACCCGGAGCAAAAGACCATCACCAAGCAGAGCACCCTGTCGGACTCCCACGCGGACGGAAGCGTGGTGGAGGAGTACGGCTACGGGTACTATACCGTGAAGGACCACGACATCAACGGACTGTCAACGGATAATATTTACTATTCAGAGGACGGCTCCGCTGGAAGTGCCTTGAAGATGGACAGCGCGTTCCGGAACCTGGAGGATCAAGTCGCCAACGAACAGCTTGGCCAGGACTTTTTCGATCAGTTTGTATTCCACTCCTACCGCACCCGGGGCCTGGAGGGACTGGAGGGCCTGTATCCCGTGGCGAAGCAGGGGCAGCCCAACGGTACCCTCACCCTGACCGAAGGCGGGCAGAGCAGCGTGCAGGTGACCTTCACCCTCAACCCCTTCTTTGCCGACGCAATGTCGGTGGAAGTCCCGGCCGGATGGACCGCGAAGGACGGGGTGGCGGTTACCGGCAAGGCCGGGCAGGACCCGGGACAGTCCCAAAACCCCTATGAGGTGCGCGCCATCAATCAGCTGCAATTCATCAACTGGAATGCGGCACAATACAACACCACAACAGTGATGACCGTGGATAATTACGGCCAGTTTCCCTATCTGTCCAGCGGCGCGCATACCGCCGGCTACTATTGGCAGCAGAGTCACGACATGATGGGCGGGAGAAATGCCGATGGCAGCTATAAGACCTATACGCCCATTGCGGAGTATTACGACGCTACCAACGGCAATCAGGGAAATCTGAAGGGCTGGTTCGGTGGTTATTACAATGGCGATGACTATGTGATCGAAAACGTGAACATAGAGGGTCAGCAGGCCTCCTGCGCGGGGCTGTTCGGTGTGGTTTACCAGGGAACGCTGCGTAGCATCGTCCTCTATTCCTCAGATGGGGCGGGTGTCATTTCCACAAAAGCCAGCGACCCCAACAACCTTACCAAAAGCCGCTGGTACGCCATGGGTGCGCTGGCGGGTATGGTGGGCGACAGTACGCTGGAAAACTGCTCTGTGGCCGGATATACCATTCAAGCCAATGTTTATACCTACGGGAATAACCCGAATCAGGATTGGGGCGGCAACAATGTGGGCGGTTTGGTGGGTTCCGCAGACATGGACTTGTCCGGATGTACCGCCGTGGTCAACATTGTGGTGGATCAAGCCACAGAAAACGACAATATGCGGGTCGGCGGTTTGGTGGGCGCCTGTCAAGGGAGCATCACGAACTGCTATGTGGGCGGAAGCATTCAGCTAAAAAACATCAATGTTATACGGAATGACCGCGGGATTTATGTGGGCGGGGTTGTCGGCGGCAGCTACTTCAAGCCTTTGGGGACAAAGAATGGCGAATATATCGGCATTGCTCCCAATTCCGGCAATTTAGCGCAAACCAATAACAGCCTGACGAACTGTTACAGTTATATGGAAGTACCAAAACATAATGTGCATGGAAAGCTCAAAACTGTATATGCCATTGGCGGCACAGGAGAAATCCAACCGCCTGGAGTGGGCAATTTGGCCAACCACGGCGTTTGCACCATCACAAACAGCTATGCGCTTGGAGAAGTTTTGCCGGAAGAGAGCAGCAAGTACAAGGATGTGGCCGGATACTGGCTTGATGGAAATTTGGGTGAAAAAAGCTGGTGCAAGGTCGAAGTCCTGACCTACGAACAGCTGGCCGGTCAGGAGTCCATCCCGGCCAAGGGAGACAAAAAGATTCTGGAGCTGTTGACTGCGTTCCAGCCCGTCACGCCGGGCAGCGAAAACAAGTATTCCAGCTATCCCCCCGGCGACCGGCTTGATTTGCAGGGCCTGGACTATCCCTTCCCCACCATTCTCACCCGGGAAAACGGGGCGTTCAAGGTGCACTACGGCCAGTGGCCCCTCAACGGCATCAAGCGTGAGGACGGCGGCAGGCCCATTGAGCTGGATCTGTTTGCAAAGGATGCGCAGAGCAAAAGGGAGACGCTGTCCCTGAGCAAGAACGTCACGGACAGGAACGGCACCTGGGTCTATTCGGGATATGACGAAACCATCATCAAAGTGGAGTATGACGGTCCCGAAATGACCGTAACCGGCCTGAAAGCGGGCATGACCACGCTGCTGGTGACCTACACGGAGCCCGGCGGCCGGGAATTCCGCCGCCAGATTACCGTTTCCGTAAGCGCGGATCTGCGGCTGGTCCCCACCCTGGTCACGCTGTATACCAGCGACAAGGTAACGATCGCGCCTGAGCCCAGCGACCGCAGCGGCGTTCTGCTGGAGGATGGCGAGCTGAAGCTCACCGCGGTAACCTCCAGCGAATCGGTAAAGGCGGAGATGAACGTGGACACAGTGACGGAGGAGGATGGCGTGGTCACCTTCACGGCCATTGACCTGTCCAGCGGAGAAGCCCCCACCGAAGCGGCGGAGATGATCCGCGTGGAGTACATCTACACCCGGAACGGGGAGGAATACACGGGAACCAGCTCTATTCTGGTGGAGGTGAAGAGCCCGCCGGAGGCCGAAAGGCAGGCGGACGGAAGCTATACCATCACCTTTGACCAACCGGTCACGAAAGCGGACACGGTCCAGGATGTAGAGGTGAAGGTAGAAAACGGCGTGATTACCCTGATCCGGAAGCCGGACACGCCGGAGGATTTGCGGGAGGTTACGCTGCAAGTAACCCAGAGCGTGGATGGCTGGACGCATACGTTTGAAATAAAGGTGGAAATGCCGCCGGAGGACCCGGAAGAACCGAAGGAGCCAAAGGACCCGGAGGACCCGGAAGAACCGTAAACAGAGGGAGGGACGCCCCGTGGAACGCCTGCGGGAAAAACTGAAGAGCCAATGCGGGGCGTCCATCCTGCTGGCGCTGCTGTTTCTGCTGCTGTGCATGATGGTGGCGGCCTCCGTGCTGATGGCGGCCGCGTCCAACGCGGGCAAGCTGCGCAGCAATCAGGAGGAGCACCAGAAGTATCTCACCGTATCCTCCGCCCTGCGGCTGGTGTGCGGCGAGCTGGAGCGCTGCGAGTATTACGGGCACTACAGCTATCAGAGACAGGATGTTACGAAAGAAGTGGAAGAGGAGACTGTGGATGCGGACGGCAATACAGTGGTCACCATCAAAGAGGAACATGACTACTATATCCACACGTATACGCAGACAGACGGCGAATTCACCTGCGGTCTGAACGCCCAGGGGCAGGTCCTGCCCCTGGGGCGGAGTCTGGACCAGATTTTCGCCAAAAAGCTGGCAGCGGGGGCCGGAGTCAACGAAAATCCGGACGACGAGTATCAATACGTGCCCAAGTATCAGGTATTTCAGCCCCCAAAGCACACGATGACCGTAACGGCGGAGGCGTTTGAGGAGGTCACCGTCAGCTTTGAGATGCGGGAGGACGGCGTCATTCATCTGGTGGCCCGTCTGGCGGAGGGCTGCGCCATGGAGGCGGAGCTAACCCCCAAAAAACATTTGAGCGACGTACTGCTTTTGAAGGACACAGAGGGGTTAGAGGCGGCGGAGCACAAGACCGAAGCCGTCACCTGGCAGCTGGACTGGATCGCCAAAAAGGAGGTGTCGGGCCCGTGAGAAAAAAGCTGCGGGACAACCGGGGGGAGACGCTGGTTGAGGTGCTGGCCTCCATCCTGATTGCGGCCCTGTCCGTGGCGCTGCTGTTTTCCAGCATCATGGCGTCGGCCAATATTGACCGGAGCGCCCGCGCGTCGGACGAGACGTATTACGAAGCGCTTTCCCAGGCGGAGGGCCGGACGGGGGATTCAGAACCGCTGGAAATCACCGTGAAAAACGGCGGCGTACAGACTGTGCTGAGTGTTGTGCGCTACGGCGGCAAAGGGGCGTACTCCTATGCGAAGGAGGTTGGCCCATGAGGCGGAAGCTGGCGGACGAGAGCGGTTTTACGCTGGTAGAGCTTCTGGCGGCGGTAGTGATCCTGATGCTGCTGGGGCTGATTCTCAACAGCGGCCTGCAAATGGCGGTGCACAGCTACCAGACCATGACCGCCCAGTCGGAGACGGAGCTGCTGCTGTCCACCCTGGCGGACGCGGTGACAGACGAGCTGCGCTACGCCGACGACGTAACGGAGCAGAACGGCGTGATTACATACACCAGCGCCTCCTTTGGGGAGGGAATCAGCCTGACGGTCAGCGACGGCCAGGCAGTAGCCGGGGGAAAGAAGCTCCTGCCCGACGGGGCCTATGGAAAGGGCCGGTATGTTGTGGACGTTTTGGAGATTTCCTACGCAGAGCCAAATTTCAAGGTACATTTGGAAGTGAAGGAGAAGGACGGGACCATCAGCGCGGCCGCGGATTTAACGGTGGGCTGCCTGAACCCTTGAGGGAGGGAACGCATGAAATATGTGAGACTGGGCGACCTGCTGGTGAAGAGCGGGGCCATTACCCAGGCGCAGCTGGAGCAGGCGCTGGAGCTTCAGGCCAATACCGGCGAACGTTTGGGTTCGGTCCTGCAAAAGCACGGTTTTATTACGGAAAAGCAGCTGATTGACACCTTAATGAGCCAGCTGGGCGTGGAATTTGTAGATTTGAACACCTACAACATCCCCCCGGAGATGGCCCAGATTCTGCCCAAAAATATTGCGAAAAAGCACTCGGTAGTCCCCATCCGGGCCACACGGACGGATGTGCGGCTGGCGATGGCGGACCCGCTGAACTTTGTGGCAGTAGAGGAGGTCCGGGCGGTGACCCGCCGCCGGGTGGTGCCGGTGATTGCCGCGGCGGCGGCGGTGGAGCGGGCGGTGCAGAACCTCTACAGCAATCAGGGGGCCATGCAGGCCATTGAGGATATGCAGCGGGACCTGCTGGGCAGCCAGTACGG
>CAJUPG010000103.1 GCA_910588455.1 uncultured Oscillospiraceae bacterium | reverse complement strand
CGGCCAGACGGCGCACCGCCTCGTCGGAGTAGGAGCCGCCCAGGGGGTTGGTGTACTTGGGGACGCACCAGATGCCCTTGATGGTCTCGTCCTCCGCCGTGAGGCGCTCCACCAGATCCATGTCGGGGCCCCATTCGGTGAGGGGGATGTTAATCATTTCAATGCCCAGGCTTTCGCAGATGGTGAAGTGGCGGTCATAGCCGGGGACGGGGCAGAGGAATTTGACCTTGTCATATTTGCTCCAGGGCTTCTCGCTGCCCAGCACGCCCATCAGCATCGCCCGGGCCATGCAGTCGTACATGAAGGTCAAGGAGGCGGAGCCCACCACGATGATCTCCTGGGGCTGGACGCCCAGATAATCGGCGAAGAGCTGCTTTGCCTCCGGAATGCCGGTGAGCTCGCCGTAGTTGCGGCAGTCAATGCCGTTTTCCGTCACGCAGCTGCTGGCGGAGTTGAGGGCGTCCAGCATGGGCATGGACAGGTCCAGCTGGTCCGCGCCGGGCTTACCCCGGGCCATATTCAGCTTCAGCTGTTTGGCCTGGAGCTGGGTATAGGCTTGGGTGAGTGCTTCGCGCTGGGTCTCCAGCTCGGCTCGGGTCATTTCCGGATAGGGTTTCATAGGGGCTCCTCCTTTTCAAGCAAAAACAGATGGATTGGAATAGATTTTCTTATTATAGTATAACCTTCTGGAAAATACCAGATATAATTTTTAAAAATCGAAACTTTTTTTCGCCTGGGCTTCTGCGCATAAACCATCCCCTTTCTCCACACACTGTTGAAAAAAGGGGATGGTTTTTATGAGTCTCATTGCCTGCACCGACCCCTGCGTCTATCAGCAGGACGGCCGGTGCTCTCTGGCCCGGGCGGCCTCCGGCGGGGGAAACGGTCTGAGCCGGTGCGTCAATTTTGTGCCCCGCTCACAGCAGAACGGCCAGCGCCTCCCGGATGTTGGCGGCCCGGATCACCTCCAGCCCGTGGGGGACGTTCAGCTTCCCGTGGACCCGCTTGGGGATTAGGCACTTGGTAAAGCCCAGCCGGGCCACCTCGCTCAACCGCTGGCCCAGGGCGTTCACCGAGCGCAGCTCCCCGGTGAGGCCCACCTCCCCAACGGCGGCCAGGCCGGAGGGGACAGGCTTGTCCCGGAAGCTGGAGGCCAGGGCGATGGCCGCCGCCAGATCCGCCGCGGGCTCCTCCAGCCACAGCCCGCCGATGACATTGAAATAGGCGTCGCACCCGCCGATCAGCAGCCCGCCCCGCTTCTCCATCACTGCCAGCAGCAGCATGGCCCGGTTGTGCTCCAGACCGTTGCTCACCCGGCGGGGGTTGCCGTAGGCGCTGGGGACCACCAGGGCCTGAATCTCCGCCAGCACCGGCCGCACCCCCTCCATCACACAGGTGACGCAGGTGCCCGGGGTGTCCTGGGGCCGGCCGGCCAGCAGGGCCTCGGAGGGGTTGGGGACCTCCGCCAGCCCCCCGTCCTCCATCTCGAATACGCCGATCTCGTTGGTGGCCCCGAAGCGGTTTTTGGCCGCCCGGAGGATGCGGTAGGGCATCTGCCGCTCCCCCTCAAAATACAGCACGCAGTCCACCATATGCTCCAGAACCTTGGGCCCGGCGATGGAGCCCTCCTTATTTACGTGGCCGATGACGAAGATGGTCACGCTCTCCCCCTTGGCCAGCTGCATCAGGGCCATGGTGCACTCCTTCACCTGGCTGACGCTGCCCGGGGAGGCGGTCACATCCCCGTGGTAGAGGGTCTGGATGGAGTCCACAATCAGCACATCCGGATTCAAGCTGCGCACCGCGTCCAGCACGTTTTCCAAATTGGTCTCCGACAGCAGATACAGTCCCTCTCCCTGCACCCGCAGCCGCTCCGCCCGCAGCTTGATCTGCCGCTCGGACTCCTCCCCGGATACATACAGCACCGACGCGAAGCGGCACAGGCTGTTGCAGATTTGCAGCATCAGGGTGGACTTGCCGATGCCCGGCGCGCCCCCTACCAGGACCAGAGAGCCCCGGACCGCACCGCCCCCCAGCACCCGGTCCAGCTCCCCCATGCCGGTGGAGAAGCGCAGTTCCTGGGTTACGTCCACCTCTGCCATGGTTTTGGGGCGGTTCAGGGGGACGCCCCGGACGGCGGCAGAGGAGGCCCCGCCCCCCCGGCGGGCGGGGGCCCGCTCCGGCGGACGCTCCACAATGGTGTTCCAGGCCCCGCAGGCGGAGCATTTGCCCTGCCATTTTGGAGTTTCGCCGCCGCATTCGGTACAGTAAAAAATTGTTTTGGCTTTCATTGGTATGCTCCTTCATCAAATGGTTATGACGGACCGGTCAGCAGGCCCCAGGCCAGCACCGCCGCCAGCCTGCGCTGATAGATGTCGCTGCGCAGCAGGGCCTCCTCTGCCGGGTTGGTGAGAAAGCCGCACTCCACCAGCACCGCCGGACAGGTGACGTGGTTCATCAGATACACCGTATCGGGGATCTGCTTGGCCTCCCGTCCGTTTTCCGGGTCCAGCCCCTCCCGCAGGGCGGCCTGCAAATACTGCCCCAGCTCCGGGGACCCCTGGGTGGGGGCGTAAAAGACCTGGGCCCCGTGGTAGCGGGGCTCCGGGTAGCTGTTCTGGTGGATGCTCACCAGAATTCCCCCGTCAATTTTTTCCACCAGCTCCGCCCGGTTGTGCAGGTCGGAGGTTTTTTTCTGCCGCAGGGTCTGGGCGTCGCTGTCGTGGAGGGACACGTCCTCCTGCCGCAGCAGAACGGCGGGCCGTCCGTAAAAGCCCAAAATCGCGTCCAGCTTGCACACGATGGCCAGATTGATCCCGCTCTCCGGCGCGCCGGTTACCGACACCGCCCCGCCGTCCTCGCCGCCGTGGCCCGCGTCCAGAATCAGGGGGGCGCGGTTGGGCAGGGGAGCCGCAGCGGGCCGGCCCTCCGGCCGCAGGGCCAGCGCCGCCGCCGCCAGCAGGCCCAAAGCCGGCAGCAGGAGCAGCCATTTTCGTTTCCATACAGCCATCCAAAGACCACCTCCGGACTATTTTATGGTCTAGGCGGGGGCGGTTATGACTTTTTCCAGCGCCTGAATGATCTTCTCCAAATCCCTGGGGATGCGTTCCGGTCTTCTCCTTTCCCAAATTGTAACACCACCGGGCCCAAAAGGCAACCGCCCGGCATAGACTGGTTTGGAGGGGAATCTGTCCCTCCGCTCAAACGACGACAAGGAGGAAACCATCTTGTTTCAAAATACCCGTACCACCGGCTCCGCGGAGAACGGAACCGGGGCTGGCAATAATAATACCGGAGCGTCCTGCCCGGTCACCGTATGCCCGGATTACAGCGGCGTTCTGCCTTCCTGCGCCGGCCTGTCGGTGCCCTATGTACCCTTCCAGCAGAATAACCCCCAAAAATATTCCCAGAGCGACGCGCTGAGCAACGGCACGCTGTTCCCGGGGCTCAACCTGCCCTTTCATCTGGCGGTAGAGGGCGGGGCGGTCCCCAGCACCCCTTTGACGGAGCTCCAGGCCCTGGAGTTTGTGGTGCTGGAGCTGGGTACCTACCTGGACACCCACCCCAACGACAAGGAGGCCTTCGCCATGTTTCAGCAGTACACGGCCCTGGAGCGCTCCGCCCGGCAGGCCTATGAGGAGAAATACGGCCCCCTGACCCGCAGCGCCTCCGCCGCCGGGGAGAGCTACCAGTGGCTGAAGGACCCGTGGCCCTGGAATTTTGCGCAGAATGAGGTGAACTGAGATGTTTTTTTATGAAAAGAAGCTGCAATACCCGGTGAAAATCGCCAACCCCAACCCCAAGCTGGCCGCCATGATTATCAGTCAATACGGCGGGCCCGACGGAGAGCTGGGGGCCTCCATGCGCTATCTGTCCCAGCGCTACTCCATGCCATATGCGGAAGCCAAGGGGCTGTTGACCGATATAGGTACTGCGGGGTCAATCTGGTCCCCCAGGGCGTAAACCCATTTATGGGGCAGCAGGCTCAGCCGGACCTCGGCCGTCCGGTTTTTGTGGACGGTTATGTGGTCCAGTATGTGCTTATAAAAGCTCTCACTGGCGGTTTCTCCCTTGAAAAGGGCGGCAATCCGCGCTGACAGCGCCTCCTGGAACTCTTTTTTATGGTAATCTGCGTTCGCGGTCGTTTGGGCCGCCTCCAGCTGTGTTTGCAGGCGCTCCAATTCCCGGTCGTATTTCTGGCTGACCAGCCGCATTTCCTCTCTGGTAATCTGTTGGGAGAAAAACGCGTCCAATACGTCGGCCTTTTTTTGCCGGATTCGCTCCATTTCCCCCTCCAGTGCCTCCGGGCGGCGGGAGTCGTCCTCCGTCTGGAGGGCCTCCAGGACGAGCCGCGTCAGCGTTTGCGGCAGAAGCGTCCTGTCCAGCCCCAGGGACGCCACAGACTGCCGGAGCAGGTCCATAGCCGTCTCTTCCCGGAGGGACTTTCCGATGGGGCAGCCCGCCTTCCCCTCCGACACGGCGGTGTAGCAGCTCCAGCGCCGGTAAAACGTGCCGTCCTTCCGGGACCGCTTCCGGGAGACGAAGCTGGCGCCGCACTCCCCGCACTGGATCCTGCCGCTGAATACATACCGGTTGGAGTGCCCCGCCCCCGGCTCCCCCCTGGGGCTGCGCCGGTTCAGCTCCCGCTGCACCGCGTCCCAGAGTTCCCGGCTGATGATCCCTTCGTGGTGATTGGGGATGACGACCTGCGCCTCCTCCCCGTGGTTGTATTTTTTGGCGTGGCTCAGATAATCCGGCGTATAGGTCTTTTTTTGGACCAAATCCCCTACATACTTCTCGTTTTTGAGAATTTTTATGATATGGGAATTGGACCATCGGGCATTGCCCCGGCAGGTTTTGAAGCCCGCCTCCCGCAGCTCCCGGGCAATGACGGTGGTCCCCTTTTTTTCCACGCCGTATTTGTGAAAAATCAGCCGGACAAGCTCCGCGCCCTGGGGATTGATGGTCATACGTCCGTTTTTCACGTCGTACCCCAGCAGGGACCGGCCAAACACCACCCCCTGTTCCATCCGCCGGGTCTGCCCCCACTTGACCCGGGCGGAGGTCTTGCGGCTCTCCTCCTGGGCCAGAGATCCCATAATAGACAGCCGCAGCTCTGCGTCCGGCTCCAGGGTGCTGATGCCGTCGTTCATAAAAAGGATGCCCACCCCCAGAGCGCTCAATTCTCGGGTGTAGGCGATGGTGTCCAGAATATTGCGGGAAAAGCGGCTGACCTCTTTGGTGAGAATCAGCTGAAATTTTCCCAGGCGGGCGTCGGCGATCATGCGGTTGAAGGCCGTCCGCTTCCGGGTGGATGTGCCGGTGATGCCCTCGTCGGCGTAAACCTGGCAGAGCTCCCAGTCCGGTTGAAGGCTGATATACTCCTTAAAATAGCGCTGCTGGCTTTCAAAGGAGTTGGCCTGGTCGTCCCGTTCGGTGGACACCCGGCAGTAAGATGCTACTTTTATCACAGGCTTTGCTCTAACCTCCTCTCTGCGCGGCGGTATTGCGCCTCATTTAATATGCCCTCGTCCTTCAGCGCCAGCAGCACGGCCCGCTGATACTCGAAGAGAAAGGGGCCGCACGCTTCCTTCGTGATTTCCCGGCTGTTTTCCGTCCGGATCAGCCAAATCGGCTCCCGCAACTCACGCACCCCCTTTGTTTCCAGGGTATGCGCGGGACAGGCCGGTCTTGTCTGATAAATGCAAAAAGCCCGTTCTAAAAAAGCGTACTTTTTTAGAACG
>CAJUPG010000102.1 GCA_910588455.1 uncultured Oscillospiraceae bacterium | reverse complement strand
TTGGGCAGGAAATTGACCTATAGTTAAATGTGAAACTGTGGGAAACAGGGGGCCGGCAATTAGAGAAATCAGTCAAATTATTGTAGTTTGTCTGCTTGAGAAGTGAGCTTGAAAAATCTCAAAACGACTGTGCCGCAAGGGGTTTCCCATGTTGCGCTCGTTTCCACATCCCACTGGATGGGCTCCATGCCGATGGAGCGCACCGCGTTGATCGAGTGGTCGTCGTAGTCCCCATAGGGCAGCCGGACCAGAGTGGGCCGTACGCCGGTGATCTGCTCCACCTTGTCGTTGCAGGCGTTCAAATCCGCGACAATTTCATCGGCGGACAGCTGGGGATAGTGGGCGTGGGTATTGGAGTGGTTCATCACCTCATGGCCCGCATCGTGCAGCGCTTTTACCGACTCGGGGTATTTCTCCGCCCAGTCGCCTACCACGAAGAAGGTGGTCTTAACCTGGTACTGATCCATAATGTCAATAAGCTGCTGGGTGTCCTCATTGCCCCAGGCGGCGTCAAAGCTGATGGACACCAGTTTTTGGTCCCGCTGGACGCAGTAGATGGGCAGCTGCCGGGCGGCGGCGGAAGCCCCTACTACGGCGGGATGGTTTACGACCGCGAAAATCAGCGCCGCCAGACACAGGCAAGCGGCGGCGCTCCACCACCGTTTGCGCACAACGAACACCCGAAAGGTATCTTTCATCCTTGTCATACCGACCAACTCCTATTCCAATAAGTTAGTCTACTATATGATGAAAAATCCTTTCCAATGTGCTATAATGAAAACACACAGGAGAAAAGGGGGCCGAGCCATGCTGGAGCTTCGGGAGATTACGACAATCAGCATCTTTGTACGCATTCTGGCGGCTATGGTGCTGGGTGGTCTCATTGGAATGGAGCGGGGGATCAAAAATCGGCCCGCCGGGTTCCGGACCTATATGCTGGTGTGCATTGGGGCCTGTATTGTCATGATCGTAAACCAATATGTATACCAGGTCTTTGGCACCGGGGACCCGGTGCGCATGGGGGCCCAGGTGGTCAGCGGCATCGGCTTTTTGGGGGCGGGGACCATTATTGTCACCTCCCACAACCAGATCAAGGGCTTGACCACGGCGGCGGGGCTGTGGGCGTCGGCCTGTGTGGGCCTTGCCTCCGGAATTGGTCTGTACGAAGCGGCAGTCGCCGGCAGTCTGGCGATCTTCGCCACCCTTACGATTCTGCATACCCTGGATGTCCGGCTTCGGAGCCAGAGCAATGTGGTGGAGCTCTACATTGAACTGGACCCAGGCACGTCCCTGGGGCTGTTCCTGTGCGGCGCAAGGGAGCGGGGGCTGGAGCTGAGCAGTATTTTGAAGCAGTATGAGGGGGGGAACGATGGCGATTCTCTGGCGTTTATTGTCACCGTCCGGGGCCGGAAGAATATGCGGCATACGGATATTGTCCAATCCGTCCGCCGGCTGGAGGGCATCCGCTATCTGGAAACGCTGTAACCCAAAAACGCAAAAGGGCCGGGGGACGCATCACGTCCCCCGGCCAAAATTTCAATCAATACTTTGAATTGCTCCCATAGGAGCTGCCGGAATAGCCAAAGGAATCCTCCGCGCTGGCGGCAGGAGTGCTGGCGCTGATGGCGGCGGGTCTCTGGCTCAGACTGCTGTGGTCCAGATGGAACCGGCTGATGAGCTCTTTGAGCACATTGGCCTGACTGGACAGCTCCTCACTGGCGGCAGCGGACTCCTCAGAGGTGGCGGAGTTGGTCTGCACCACGCTGGAGATCTGGTCCACGGCAATGGAAATCTGGGAAATGGAGGTGGCCTGCTCCTCGGTGGCGTCGGAAATCAGGTTGACGGCCTGAAGCACCTTCTGGGAGCTCTCTACCACGGTCTGAAGAGCATGACTGGTCTCCTGGGACAGATCCAGACCCTCCTTTACGGCGGCCACAGTGTCCTCAATCAGCGTAGCGGTGCTCTTGGAGGCCTCAGCGGACTTGCTGGCCAGGTTGCGCACCTCGTCGGCGACCACAGCGAAGCCCTTGCCGGCAGCTCCGGCCCGGGCGGCCTCCACAGCGGCGTTCAAAGCCAGAATATTGGTCTGGAACGCGATGTCCTCAATAGTCTTGATTACCTTGCTGATTTCGTTGGAGTGGCCTTCGATCTTGCTCATGGCGTTCATGAGGGCTTCCATATCGCTGGAGCACACGTTAATCTGCTGGTGAGACTGGTCGTTCTCCGTCTTTGCGGTCCGGGCGTGGGAAGCGGTGGACTCCACCTGCTGTCTCACGTCCTCAATGGTGGCGGCCAGCTCCTCCACGGAGGAAGCCTGCTCCGTAGCGCCTTGGGCCAGGGCCTGGGCGCTGTTGGATACCTGCTCGCCGCCGGCATTGACCTGGTCGGCCGCGATTTCAATCTGGCTGAGGGTGTCGCTCATAGAGGCTTTCATATCTTTCATCGACTGAAGAATGGCCGCATAGTCGCCCATATATGCGTTGCGGTCCCGGCTGACCACGGTGAAGTTGCCCTGGGCCAGCTCGTCCATGCAGTAGCTGATGTCCTGGATAATGTTTATCACATGGGAGGTCATGTGCCGCATATTGTCCGCCATCTGGCCCAGCTCGTCGCCGCCGGTGTGATGAATCTCAACATTCATATCGCCCTTGGAGACCAGCTCGGCCACACGGCGCATTTCCTCCACCGGCTTGCGGATGCTGTTGCTGATGCTCAGAGCCATCACCACACTGGCCGCGACTGCCACAAGAATAATAAGAATAACAACCAGATCAGCGGTCCGGGCCAGGGAGGCGCCGTCCTCTACCTTCGCCCGGGCGTTTTGGTCGGCCGTTTCGCCCACCTGGGCCATGATGTCCCGCACCTCGTCCATATAGGGCTTGTAGTTGGTCATGTAAAGCTCGAACGCTTCGTCGTCCTGCTGGAGACGGCTCAACTCTCCGATTTGGTTCAGATAGGGCTCTGCCGCCTTCAGATTGCTCTCTACCTTGTCCAGCTGGGATTTGTCGCCCTGATAGGTTGTGCGAATGTCGCCCAGCAGGTTGTAGAGGTTGGCAAAGTCATTTTTTGCGCTGACAACATAGCTGTCGTCATAGGCCAGAATGGAGGCCAGCATATTACCCCGGGCGGAGAAGATGGTCCGGCGCATATCCAGGGCATTTTCTACCGTGTGGAACTGCTGGTCGTAGAACTGCTGGAGCTTGCCGCTTACCTGCTGCAGCATAATCATAGATGCCACGCCCACAATAATAAGCAGCAGCGTCATGGCCAGATAGGATACAAGCATCTTGCTGCGAATCTTCATATTCTTAAACACTTGGCATTTCTCCTCTTCATATTCTTTTGTCTTGCTCACATCGCTCCGGCAGGTTACCCGCTCTCAGGATCTTTTGTCCACCTCATCCTTCGCCCTCCTTTTCCTTGCGCTCAAGGCACACACAGCACCATCTTATAAAACCCGACAATAATTCTTACTTGAGTATAGACCAATCCTGTAAAAATTGCAAGGCATTTATTCCGGCTGAACGATCATTTTTCAAAAGATACGGGCTTCGGACGCCGCCGCAGCGGCAGCGCCCGAAGCCATTTGGAACTTTATGTATTGGAGGCGGCGCACAGCTCTGCCAGCATTTTGGGCAGCTGCTCGTCCATGGTCTCGTCGCTGAACTGGCAGGTGCCCACCTTTTTGTGGCCGCCGCCGTTGTATTTCAGCATCAGGCTGCCCACATCCAGCGTGGCCGTCCGGTTCAGAATGCTGTAGCCCACAGCGGCCGAGCAGCCCCGGCCCTCACGGCCGCTGACCACCCAGGCGGAGATGTTCTGCTGGGGGTACATACTGTAGATCATAAAGCGGTTGCCGGTGTAGATGGGGGACACGCCCCGCAGGTCGGTGATAATGACGTTGCCCTCCACCCGGGTGTGGGCAGAGACCATCTCTTTAAACTTCTCTGTCTGCTCCTGGTAGACCTCCACCCGCTCCTGCACGTCGGGCAGGGCCAGAATCTCCTCAATGGTCATAACCCGGCAGGCCTCCAGCAGCTTTTCCATCAGCTGGTAGTTGGAGATGGAGAACTGCCGCCAGCGGCCCAGGCCGGTTCTGGGGTCCATCAGAAAGCCGATCAGAATCCAGCCCGTGGGGTTCATTACCTCATCAATGGTCAGATTGCCGGAGTCCACCTTGTCCACCGCCTCCATCAGCCCGCCGAACTGCGGGAACCGGGAGGCGCCGCCGTAGTATTCATAGATAATCCGGGCGCAGGACGGCGCGGTGCGGCTCTCGCCCTTATATTTTCCCTCCAGCTCCAGACGCTCATGCTCGCTGGAGTGGTGGTCAAACCACAGCCCGCAGCCCTCCACATAGGGCACATTCGCCAGACAGTCGTCCGGCCCGACCTCCACCAGTCCGTCCTGAAGGTCCTTCGGGTGGGCGAACTTCCAGTGGTCAATAATGCCCGCCTCCAGCAGCAGAGCCCCGCAGGCCAGTCCATCGAAATCGGAACGCGTTACCAGTCTCATTGCAACTTCCTCCTTAAAAATAAGCCAAAAATTTCGTTCGGGAGTTGAGATTCTCTTTTGTGCCCCCATTGTACCACAAAGCCCGGGAAATGGGAAGCCCAAAACCACAGCGGCATAGACAAAATCTTCCGCTTGTGGTATAGTATAGAGCGTAAAGAAATTGCAAAGATGAGGTTTTCACTATGAATGAACTCAAGCCGCAGCTTCTGCGCTCATTGCAGAGCTATTCCAAGGAAAAATTCATCAAGGACCTGATTGCCGGTGTCATTGTGGCCATCATTGCCCTTCCGCTGTCCATCGCGCTGGCGCTGGCTTCGGGAGTGTCCCCGGAGCAGGGGCTCTACACCGCCATCATTGCGGGCTTTCTCATTTCCGCTCTGGGGGGCAGCAAGGTCCAGATCGCCGGGCCCACCGCCGCCTTTGCCACCATTGTGGCGGGGATTGTGGCCCGAAACGGCATGGAGGGCCTGGCGGTGGCCACCATTCTGGCCGGAATCCTGCTGGTGCTCATGGGCCTTCTGCGGATGGGCAGTATGATTAAATTCATCCCATACACCATCACCACCGGCTTTACCGCGGGCATTGCCGTGACTATTTTCATCGGACAGGTGAAGGACTTTCTGGGGCTCACCTTTGAGACCGCCCCCATTGAGACCATCGAAAAGGCGGAGCAGATTGTGTCCTGCTTCGATACCCTCAACCCGGCGGCTCTGGCGGTGGGGAGCGGGGCTTTGGCCATTCTGATCCTCTGGCCCCGCCTCTTCCAGAAAATCCCTGCGTCGCTGATTGCGGTGATTGCCACGGCGGGGGCGGTCGAGCTGTTCCAGCTCCCCGTCAATACCATTGGGGACCTCTACACCATCTCCAGCGCCCTGCCCGCCTTCCGCGTGCCCGCCGTCTCCTACGACGTGGTGGCCGCCGTTCTGCCGGACGCGTTTACAATCGCTATTCTGGCGGCCATCGAGTCCTTGCTGTCCTGTGTAGTGGCCGATGAGATGATTCACGCCCGGCACAACTCCAACATGGAGCTGGTGGCCCAGGGGGCGGGCAACGCGGCATCCGCCCTGTTTGGCGGCATTCCCGCCACAGGGGCCATCGCCCGGACGGCGGCCAACGTGAAAAACGGCGGGGTGTCTCCCGTCGCCGGCATGGTCCATGCGGTGGTCCTGCTGCTGGTGCTGGCTCTGCTGATGCCCTACGCCGCGCTCATTCCCATGCCCTGCATCGCCGCCATTTTGTTCCAGGTGGCCTACAACATGAGCGGC
>CAJUPG010000101.1 GCA_910588455.1 uncultured Oscillospiraceae bacterium | reverse complement strand
AATACTCCAGGGGCTTGGCCACGCTCTCGCCCACGGCCTTCAGCCCGGCGAAGTGAATCACCGCGTCAATGTCCGGGTGCTGGGCGAAGAGCGCGTCCACCTCGTCCGCATGGCACATCTCCATTTTGACGAAGGGGACCTGCTTGCCGGTAATCTTCTCCACCCGGCGCAGAGACTCCTCGCTGGAATTGCTGAGATTATCCGCCACAATGATGTCGTAGCCGGCTTGAATCAGCTCCACGCAGGTGTGGCTGCCGATATAGCCCGCGCCGCCGCTGACCAGAATAGACATAGAAATCCGCTCCTTTATTTTAAAGTACCTGTATTCTATCTCCAACAGCCCCAAATTACAAGGGAGGATTTTACCCATTATCTAGAATATCGTTCGTTTTTGTTAAAATTTTACTAATCAGATTGCTTTTGCCCCGCCCGCCAGAAGAACCAGGCCAGGCCGGCGCAAATCAAAATGCCCGCTCCGTAGGGGATGCACAGCAGCAGCGCCGTACTGGCCGGGGCGCTGTAGCCGGCGCAGCGGCCCCCCCACCACAGGTCACAGTAGCTGAACGCCGTCACGGCGCACATCACATCGGACAGCAGAATCGCCAGAGCGGCAAACAGCCGGGACAAAATCCGGTATTTTTTCATTATTTTCCCTCATTTCTTTTTGAAAATCAAAATCACCCCTGCCACCATACACGCGGCAAAGAGTCCAATCAGAATTCCGGAGCCGTTCAGGGTAATCATAGACGACTGGTTCACCTGCTCCGCCGCGGCGGGCTGGGCGACCATGAAAATGCCGAAGAGCAGCAGGCACGCCGCCCCCAGCAGGCAGAGACCGACCCCAAGCCTGTTGACCTGGAAGCCGCCGTCCTCCTTCCGGGCGGGCTGCGGCTCTCCGCCGCCGGTCAGCTCGTCCATGGAAATCTGGAAGCACTCGCTGAGCGCCTTCAGTTTGTCTAATTCGGGTGTAGACTGACCCCCCTCCCATTTTGAAATGGCCTGCCGGGATACGCCGATTTTCTCTCCAAGCTGTTCCTGGGACAGACCCTGTTTTCGCCTGAGCCGGTAAATTGTTTCAGACAGCATTTCTGTAACCTCCCTGGTCCAAATCATACCGCAATCCGCCGTGGCACACTAGCAGCCACGGCTGGAAAAACCGCAACTATGCTTTACAACTCCTGATTTTAGCGCATTTTCGGACAGTCTGCAAGGACCTGTGAAAGCGCTTGCCTTTTTTGCCCCAAAGGTGTTATAATAAAAAACGTGGAAAGGAGGCGGGACCCATGCACGACAATTACAATCTGGAAGAGCTGCTCCAATTAGTGGAGCAAAAGCAGTTCCGCCGCCTGCGCACCCTGCTGGACGACATGAACTGGGTGGACATCGCGGAGTTTCTGGACGAGCTGGGCCCGGAGGACACCATTCTGGTGTTCCGCCTGCTGCCCAAGGAAACGGCGGCGGAGGTGTTTACCGAGCTGGAGGACACCGACGACCAGGAGCGGCTCATCAACGCCCTCTCCGACCAGGAGCTGCGGGAGGTGCTGGACGAGCTGTATCTGGACGACACCGTGGACCTTATTGAAGATATGCCCGCCAACCTGGTGGACCGGATCCTGCGCAATACCGACCGCTCCACCCGCAGTCAGATCAACCAGCTGTTAAACTACCCCAAGGACTCCGCCGGGTCCATTATGACCACGGAGTTCGTCTACCTCCACCCGGACGCCACGGTGGAGGAATCCTTCAACCGCATCCGGAAGGTGGGGCTGGACAAGGAGACCGTTTACACCTGCTATGTGACGGAAAACCGCATTCTGCTGGGGGTGGTCACCGTCCGGCGGCTGTTGCTCTCCCCCTACGAGACCAGAATCCGGGACATCATGGAGACCAACGTCCTGTCCGTCAACACCCACGAGGACAAGGAGGACGTAGCCCAGATGTTCTCGAAATACGACCTGTCCGCCGTCCCCGTCGTGGACGGAGACGACCGGCTCGTGGGCATCATCACCTTCGACGACGCCATGGACGTTATGGAGGAGGAGGCCACCGAGGATATCGAAAAGATGGCCGCCATCCTGCCCACCGACAAGCCCTATTTCCAGACCGGCGTGGTGGAGACCTGGAAGCACCGGATTCCCTGGCTGCTGCTGCTCATGATTTCGGCCACCTTCACCGGCATGATTCTGGGCTTTTTCGAGGAGGCCCTGGCCGCCAACGCCGCCCTTACCCTCTTCATCCCCATGCTGATGGACACCGGGGGCAACTCCGGCAGTCAGGCGTCCGTTACCGTTATCCGCGCCATGTCTCTGGGAGACATTGAATTTTCCGACGTGTTCCAGGTGGTCTGGAAGGAGGCCCGGGTAGGGATGCTGTGCGCCGCCACCCTGGGGATCGTGGTTTTTTTCAAAGTTATTATCATCGACCAGAAAAGCATTTTAATGGCTTTTGTGGTAGCTCTCACCATTTTTGCCACCATTGTCATCGCCAAGCTGGTGGGCTGTCTGCTGCCCATGCTGGCCAAGCGGCTGGGCTTTGACCCGGCAGTGATGGCGTCGCCCTTCATCACCACGGTGGTGGACGCGCTGTCTCTGGTTATTTATTTCCTGATTGCCACGCAGGTTATGAGCATAACCTAATCTGCGGCAATAATATTTGCAAGTAAGGAGAGTGTCCAAAACATGAGGCAAAGAACAAAATTTTTTGTTGCGCTGGCCATGGTATGTGCCGTCATCTTAGGTGTGGCCGCCGCAGCCGGAGTATCCCGGCAAATCAACGCTACCCTGCGTCCGGACATCACCATCAAGGTGGACGGGGTAACCCAGACCATCACCGACTCCAACGGCAACGAGACCGCCCCTATCATCTATAACGGCACCACTTATCTGCCCGTGAAGAGCATCGGCCAGATCCTGGGCCAGAGCGTCACCTGGGACGGCCAGACCAACACCGTGAACATTACCGGCTCCAACACCCCAGCCACCGCCCCCTCCACGCCCACCGGCGGGGGTATGATCGGCGAGGCCAGGGCCAAGGAAATCGCCCTGGAGCACGCCAAGCTGTCCGCCTCCGATGTGACGTTCATTCACGCAGAACTGGACTGGGAGAACGGCCGCCGGGTCTACGACGTGGAGTTTTACAGCGCCAATAAAGAATATGACTACGAAATCGACGCCAAAACCGGCGAGATCATGAGCTATGACTACGACGCCGAGGGCTATGCGCCTTCCGCCGGCAGCTATATCTCCCAGGATGCAGCTGCAAAGCTGGCACAGGACCGTGCGCCTAAGGCCACGCTGGTCAAGATTGAATTTGACTATGACGACGGCCGGGCGGTCTACGAGGGCGAGCTCCGGGAAGGGCGCTGGGAGTACGAATTCAAAATCGACGCGGCCACCGGCGAATTCCTGAAATGGGAGAAAGACAGCTGATCTGCTAAAAAATTGAAGCCAGGATGTATAACGCCTCCGCCCTCTGTCCACAATAGAGGGCGGAGGTGGTTCTATGAAACGAACCTTGTTAGAAAAGCTTGGCGACTTCGTGCTGGGAAAGGGCTTCTACATAGTCCTGTTCCTGTGTGTCGCCACCATTGGAATTTCGGGCTATTATCTCATTCAGACCCTCACCCCCGCCGGGACCTCAGAGCCGGTCACCGGCAACCCCACCGTCACCCTCCCGGACGAGAGCACCGCCGGAACGGTGCAGTCCCCCCCGCTGAACATTCCGTCCATCCCCACCCGCCAGGAATCCCTGGAGCAGCCGGACGATCCCCAGCCCCAGCGCCAGACGGAGCCGGAGACGCCGGAGGAGAGCAAGCCCTCCGCTCAGGAGGACCCGCCCGCTCCTGCGGTGTACACCTGGCCAGTCCGCGGGGCGGTCATCGGGGCGTTCAACGTGGATACTCTGGCCTATGACGAGACCATGGGCGACTGGCGCACCCACGCCGGGGTGGACCTGGACACCGCCGTGGGCACCCAGGTCCTGGCCCTCCGGGACGGACAGGTGACCCGGGTGGAGCAGAGCGACCTGATGGGCACCATGGTCACCATCGACCACGGGGACGGCATGGTCAGCCGCTACGCCAACCTGGCGGAGAACCCCGGAGTTGCGGAGGGGGACCGGGTAACCACCGGAGACGTGATCGGCGAGGTGGGCGAAACCGCCCTGGCCGAGAGCAAGCTGGCCCCCCACCTGCACCTGGAGGTGCTGGTGGACGGCGTTCCCCGGGACCCGATGGCCTATATTCCCAAAACCTGATCCTGCGGCGCGGCGGATGCTGAAAACAACATCTGCCGCGCCTACTTTTATCCTTGTCAGATGGAAAAAGATCTGCTATAATGCGTCTTAGGAGAAATCAGAAACGAGGTGCAAATTCCATGACAAAAAACCGTATCATCGCAATCACTCTGGCCATGACCCTGATCCTGTCCCTGCTGTCCGGATGCAGCTCCGTCCCCGGCATGGGGGGGACTTCTTCCTCCGAGGACAAGAGCAGCTCCAGCTCCAGCTCCAGCACTCCCCCGTCCACCAGCGAGGACGCCTCCCAGCCCGACGGGAGCACCGGCTCCAGCGACGACCCCTTCTATGTAGGCGACACTATTTCCACCATCTGGTTTGACTTCACCGTCGAGTCCGTGGAGGTGTGCAGCGAGTACGAGGGTTACACCGCCGCCGAGGGCACCAAGCTCCTGGTAGCCAAGCTGAGCCTGAAAAGTACAGCCACCTACTCCGTGGATATGTACCGGGAAGATTTTATTGCCGGCTGGGACCTGTTCGAGGAAGACGACTACGACTATGTGGAGCCCCTGGCCAACTACTGCGACGCCCAGTTCCCCGACGAGTACCCCTTGGGCATCAATGAGTCCCGCTCCGGCGTTCTGGTGTACGAGGTTCCGGCGGACCTGAAGGATTTCTGGATCAACTTCCTGGAATATTTTACAGACGATACTTATGGCGATTCCTATTTTGTCTATTTCACCGCCGAATAACGCAGCACGGCCGGCAGAGAATTCTGCCGGCCGTTTCACAGGAGTGTGATGTTTACCATGCGCGTATTTGATACCCACGCCCACTATGACTCCGGGGCCTTCAGCGACGGCCGGATGGAGCTGCTGGCCTCCATGCCGGAGCAGGGGGTCTCGTTGATTTTGAACCCCGGCTGCGATCTGGAGTCCTCCCGTACTGCCGTGGCCCTGGCGGAGCAGTTCCCCTTTGTCTACGCCGCCGTGGGCTTCCATCCCTCCGACTGCGGATCCTTTTCCGACAAAGCGGCGGAGGAACTGCGCCGGCTGGCCGCCCACCCCAAGGTGAAGGCCATCGGGGAGATCGGCCTGGACTACTACTGGAAGGACAATCCTCCCCGGGAATTTCAGCAGGAGGTGTTCCACCGGCAGATGGAGCTGGCGGAAGAGCTGAACCTTCCGGTTATCGTCCACGACCGGGAGGCCCACCAGGACTGCCTGGAGGCCGTGAAGCAGCACCCGGATCTTACGGGGGTGTATCACTGCTACTCCGGCAGCCTGGAGGACGCAAAGGTCCTGGTAAAGCTGGGCTGGATGCTCTCCTTTACCGGGGTGATTACCTATAAAAACGCCCGGAAATCCCTGGAGGTAATCCGGTGGCTTCCCCTGGATCGGATTATGATCGAGACCGACTCCCCCTATCTGACCCCCGAGCCCTTCCGGGGCAGGCGCAACGACTCCAGTAAGGTCCATCTGGTGGCGGAGGCCATCGCCCGGGTGAAGGGCCTGTCCCCGGAGGAGGCCGCCCGGATCACTCTGGAAAACGGAAAACGATTTTTTAATATACAGGAGGCATCCCTATGACCATCACTTACGAATATGAGGGCGCGCTGTACGTCAACCTGACCAACAAGTGCAACTGCGCCTGTG
>CAJUPG010000100.1 GCA_910588455.1 uncultured Oscillospiraceae bacterium | reverse complement strand
GCTCCAGGGTGCCGTACTTCTGGGCCTCGTTGAGGGCGCTGCCGGGGATGTTGGTATGGACATGGACCTTGAACGCCTCGTCGTCCTCGCCAATGACCAGGCTGTCCCCAATGGAGTTGAGATACTCCCGGAAGGGGTCCAGGTCCACCTCCTCCTGGGCCTTGCGCACGATAAATACCGTATCGAAAGCGAAGGTGATGTCCTCAATGTTCACTGCCTCGAAGTCGGCCTTGCCGGCGGGGGCCTCTTTTTCCTCCGCCTGCTCGGGCATGGGCAGGCCCCGGAGGCTGTCCAGCATCCCCTGGAGGATAACAATAAAGCCCTTGCCCCCCGCGTCAATGACCCCGGCCTTTTTCAGCACGGGATTTTGCTCCATGGTGTCCGCCAGGGCGGTCTCCGCCTCGTCGATGGCGGCCTGGAGAACGGCCTCGATGCCGCCGTCCTCCCGGGCGGCGCCGGCGGCCCGGGCCGCGGCCATCCGGGAGACCGTCAAAATGGTCCCCTCGGCGGGCTTCATCACCGCCTTGTAGGCGGCAGCCACCCCGAAGTCCAGGGCGATGGCCAAATCCCGGCCGTCAATCTCCTTCCGCTCCTTGATGGCCTTGGCGAAGCCCCGGAACAGCAGGGACAAAATGACCCCGGAGTTCCCCCGGGCCCCCCGCAGCAGGGCGGAGGCGGTGGTCTGGGCGGCCTGCCCCACGGTGTCGTGGGACTTCTTTCTCAGCTCCGCGGCGGCGCAGCCGATGGTAAGGCTCATGTTGGTGCCGGTATCACCGTCGGGCACCGGGAAAACGTTCAGGTCGTTGATGGCCTGCTTCTGCGCGTTCAGGGCGGCGGCGGCGTGGAGCACCATCTTTTGAAAGGCCGCAGCGTCAATGTTCTGTACCATATCGGGCATTTTCCTTTCTAAAGTGGATTAAAACCGCATGGAGTCCACATAGACGTCCACCGACTTCACCTGCACGCCGGTGGTGCTGCTGACCACATAGCGCACCTCGCTCATGATGGAGCTGCACACGGCCACAAGATTGACGCCGTTTTCCACGATGATATGCAGCTCGATGGACACGGTGGAATCCTCGTTGTAAAAGACCTTCACGCCCTTGGCCATGGACTCCCGCTTCAGCAGGTGGACCAGGCCGTCGGTTTTGGAGCGGACCGCCATCCCCTTCACGCCGTAGCAGTTGGTGGCGGCGGCGCCGGTGATGGCAGTGAATACCTCGCTGCTGATGCGGATCTCGCCCAGCTCGTTGGTAAGCTTCATAATTTGGGCACCTTCCTTTCCCTTCGGGAATGATTCAATTCAATGCGAGTTATATCTTATTGTATTCTATTTCATGGAAAATTACAAGTGGAAAAATGCCGAATCCCATCCCCTTCAGACCAGCTCCCGGACCTTCCCGGCCAATGCCTGGGCCAGCTTGGCGTGGCTGTCCCGGGTCAGGTGCATGAAATCGATCTGGTTGAAGGCCAGACCCAGCTCCGACGCGTCCAGGAAATGGACTTCGTTTTCCGCCGCCACCCGCTTCAGCTGGGCGGGCAGCTCCCGGGATTTTTCCACCGCCCCCTGGCCCATCTCCTGGGCAACGGGACTCTGCTCCACCCGCTTGTCAATGGGCAGGGGGGCGATGATTAAAATATTGGGCTTTCCCGTCCCCCAGCAGTCGGTGGTCTGGGCCTTCTGGATTAGCCGGCGCATCCCCAGGGAGATGGCGAAGGCGCTGGCCCCGCCCATGCGCTGCTTGACGTCGTTGGTACCCAGCATGATAATCAGCAGGGACAGGGGCTCGTGGCTCTTCAGACAGGGCCACAGGTAGTGCAGCGCGTCCAGCCCCTCATACAGCGGGTCCTGGAACACGGTGGTCCGGCCGGACAGCCCCTCCTCCAGCACCAGATAGTCCTCCCCCAAGGCGGCCTGGAGCCGGCAGGTCCAGCGCTCCGCCTCGTTGAAGCGGTCGCCTCTGTCGGCGCAGTCGGCGGGATCGGCGCAGTAGCCGTGGGTGTTGGAGTCCCCCAGACAGAGAATGTGTTTTTTCATAGAAACCCTCCCTTTGTATACTTTGTCTATAGGGATAGGCTATCAGATTTTCTTGATTTGTCAAGATTTTCCCCCTCGCTTTCCGAAAAGTGGAAGAAATATTTTTTCTTTTTTCGTGAATTGTGAAAAATCTTTTAATTCCTATTGACAAAGAGAAAAATTTTTTATAAAATTTGAACAGCATCGCTTGGTTGCAAGCGGCAGTTTTTATCAAAAATTAAAAAAGGGAGGATCACTACATGAAATTGAGAAAGACTCTTGCGGCGGTTCTGGCGGCGGCTATGCTGCTGGGCCTGGCGGCCTGCGGCAGCAATCCCGCTCCCAGTACCTCCACCCCCGCCCCCAGCACTTCCACCCCCGCTCCCAGCACCTCTACCCCCGCCCCCGCCGGCGCCACCGAGATCACTCTGTGGACCTATCCCGTGGGCAACTGGCAGTTTGAGTCCGACGTAAAGGTGCTCACCGACGCCTTCACCGCCGAGACCGGCATCAAGGTCAACGTGGAATACCTGGCTTACGCCGACGGCGACGACAAGGTGAACGCCGCCATCACTGCCAAGCAGACCCCCGACCTGATCCTGGAGGGCCCCCAGCGCCTGGTGACCAACTGGGGCGTGAACGGCCACATGGTGGACCTGTCCGATCTGTTTGACGACACCGACAAGGCGGAGATCGCCCCCTACGCCCTGAACGCCTGCATCGCCCCCACCGGCGAGATTTACGAGTATCCTCTGGTTATGACCGCCCACTGCATGGCTGTCAACCTGAACGCCTTCAAGGAGGCCGGGGCCGACCAGTATCTGGACCTGGACACCCACACCTGGAGCACCGAGGACTTCTTCAACGCCGTTGCCGCGCTGGACGCCCAGTACGGCCAGACTGTTGGCGCGGTGTACTGCGTGGGCCAGGGCGGCGACCAGGGCACCCGCGCTCTCGTCAACAACCTGTATGGCGGCACCTTCGTCAACGAGGATCACACCGGCTACACCTGGGACGATCCCAAGAACATTCAGGCCCTCCAGAAGCTGCATGACACCATGGGCATTGCGTTCGACGCCTCCATCGCCGGCGGCGACGAGATTAAGCTGTTCTATCAGGGCATCCTGAAGATGGCCTTCTGCTGGAACATTCAGCAGCAGCTCAACCCGAACTCCGCCAACACCGGCGAGGGCCTGACCATGCACGGCGACGAGATCGCGTTCATGGCCTTCCCTACCGATGACGGCAATCCCCAGCTGTGCGGCGGCGTGTGGGGCTTCGGCATCTTCAACAACGGCGACCAGGCCCGCATCGACGCCTCCAAGCAGTTCATCAAGTATATGTGCGACTCCGCCCACACCGCCGATGCTGTCCGCACCGCCAACTTCTTCGCCGTGCGGGACACCGCCGAGGGCGCCGACCTGACTCAGATCTGGAGCGATCAGCCCCTGATGGCCGAGTACAGCAAGCTGATTCCCATGCTGGGTGAGTACTATGAGGACGTGCCCGGCTGGGCCCAGGCCCGTAACTCCTGGTGGAATATGCTCCAGAAGATCGGCGCCGGTGAGGACATCGCCAGCACCGTATCCACCTACATGGCGGAGGCCAACGCCGCTGCCGCGGGCTGACTCCCCCCGACAACTTCATAGCAAATAAAGGTCCGCGCCTTTCCCCCGCCTCAGCGCGGGGGGAGGGCGCGTTCAAAATTCCAAACTGATTGTCGAAAGGAGCGGTTTTCTTTGGCGAAGCAGAACCAAAACACAATGAGCCGGGCTTTGGCGCGCAGAGAAACCATCGCCGCCTACCTTTTTCTTCTGCCCAGCCTGATTTTCTTTCTGGGGTTTGTGGTCATTCCCATGGTGATCTGTATCTTCACCAGCTTGACCAGCTCCAACATGAACGCAAGCGCTGCCTCCGGCTTTGTGGGGCTGGCCAACTTTATCAGGCTGGCCGGCGACGCAACCTTCATCGACGCGCTGATTAACACCTTCGTCATTGTGCTGGTCAGCGTCCCCACCGTGTGCGCCTTCTCCCTGTGGGTGTCCTCAGTGATCTATCAGATGAACGGCCCCACCCTGTCCCTGTTCCGGTGCATTTTCTACCTCCCCGTGGTCACCGGCTCCGTGGCGGTTACGGTGGTGTGGAAGTGGATGTACGACAATTATGTGGGCGTGTTCAACTATGTTTTGACCCACGTAGGTTTGATTGAGCGGAACATCAACTGGTTGGGAGACGAGAAATATGCCCTGTGGTGCATCATTCTGATTCTGTTCACCACCTCGGTGGGCCAGCCCATCGTGCTGTACGTGTCCGCCCTGGGCAACGTGGACCAATCCCTGGTGGAGGCCGCAGAAGTGGACGGAGCCAACAGTATGCAGGTGTTCTGGAAAATCAAATGGCCCCAGATGATGCCCACCACCCTGTACATCCTGGTGATTACCACCATCAACTCCTTCCAGTGCTTCGCGCTGATCCAGCTGCTGACCTCCGGCGGCTCGGGCACCAACACGGTGATGTATTACATCTATTACACCGCGTTCAAGCTCACCGAGCAGGCCGGACACTTCGGATACGCCAACGCCATGGGCGTGGTCCTGGCAATCTTCATCGGCCTGCTGTCTGCCGTGCAGTTCAAGCTGGCCAAGGAAAAGTAAGGAGGTGGGAATATGAAATCAGGTGTGCAGCATAAAAGCATTTACCGCGTCTTATCGGTGATCCTGCTGGTGATCCTGGCGTTCCTGTTTGTGTTCCCCCTGTACTGGATTGTCACCGGCGCCTTTAAAACCACCCAGGAAATCAACTCGGTCACCCCGGTCTGGTTCCCCTCAACGTGGACGCTGGACAACTTTACCCGGCTGTTCAGCCGCCGCACCGCCCCCCTCTTCCCCATGGGACCCGTGGGCCCTGCCGCCATTCGCTGGCTGGTCAATACGGTGTTTATGGCGGTGGCCGCCATGGTTTTAACCTGTATCACCGCCTCTATGGCCGGCTATGCCCTGGCAAAAAAGCGGTTCCGGGGCCGGGCTATCCTGTTCGGACTGATTGTGTGCGCTATGGCCCTGCCCAAGCAGGTCATTCTGATCCCCCTGATTCGGGAGATCTCCGCGCTGGGGCTGTATGACAACATCTGGGCCGTAATCTTCCCCACTGTGGGCTGGCCCTTCGGCGTGTTCCTGATGAAGCAGTTCTCCGAGAGCATTCCCGGGGAAATTCTGGAGGCCGCCCGTATCGACGGCGCCAATGAGGCCCGCACCTTCGCCACCATCGTGGTGCCTATGGTAAAGCCGGGCATCGGCGCACTGGCCATCTTCACCTTCATCAACTCCTGGAACGACTACTTCATGCAGTTAATCATGCTCTCCAGCAACAACAACTACACCATCTCCCTGGGTATCTCCACCCTCCAGGCGGAGACCTCGGTGGATACGGGTATGCTGATGGCCGGCGCGGCTCTGGCCGCCGCCCCCATTATCATTATCTTCCTGATTTTCCAGAAATATTTTACCCAGGGTATTACCATGGGTGCGGTCAAGGGTTGATTCCCCTTTCGATTGAAGAGGGATCATATATTTAAATGCGGCTGCGCACGGCTACTCCATTCCTATAGCCGGCGCAAGCTGAAAAAAGGAGGAAAAAATTCCGCCGGCCGGCGGTGCACCAGTGTGGAGACCTGGTGCAAGCCCTGAACGGACGTGCTTCGTTCGGGGGAGGGGACAGCGCGGAGGCGCTGTGCCTACGGTCAGAAAGTATGTCTAGTGTAAGCCTGAAGAACATCTACAAAATCTATGAGGGCAACGTCACAGCGGTCAACGATTTCAACCTGGAAATCGCGGACAAGGAGTTTATCGTCCTGGTCGGACCCTCCGGCTGCGGCAAGTCCACCACCCTGCGGATGGTGGCCGGCCTGGAGGAGATCTCCAAGGGCGAGCTGCACATCGACGGCAAGCTGGTCAACGACGTGGAGCCCAAGGACCGCGACATCGCCATGGTGTTCCAGAGCTACGCCCTGTATCCCCACATGACCGTGCGGGAGAACATGGAATTCCCCCTGAAACTGCGCAAGATGGACAAGGAAGAGATCAAGCGCCGGGTGGACCAGGCCGCGGAGATTCTGGACATTGGCGTGTACCTGGACCGGAAGCCCAAGGCCCTGTCCGGCGGCCAGCGCCAGCGCGTGGCCATCGGCCGCGCC
>CAJUPG010000099.1:563-6364 GCA_910588455.1 uncultured Oscillospiraceae bacterium | reverse complement strand
GGGCTTCTTCGCCCCCATGCGCTACTCCGAGCTGCCCCGGTTCTACCGGGAGAACATCAGCGTGGATGTGGCCATGATCCAGGTGACCCCCATGGACAGCCACGGCAATTTCAGCTATGCCCTGGCCGCCTCCCACCTGGCCGATCTGCTGGACAAGGCGAAAACCATCATCGTAGAGGTCAATCAGAATATGCCCTGGGTCTACGGTCTCACCGGCTGTGAAATCAACATCCGGGACGTGGACTATGTGGTGGAGGGGGATAACCCCGCTGTGGCCCAGCTGGGCGGCGGCGGCGAGCCCACCGATGTGGACCGGGCGGTGGCCAAGCTGATCGTGGAGCAGATTCCCAACGGGGCCTGCCTCCAGCTGGGCATCGGCGGGATGCCCAACACCGTGGGCTCCATGATTGCCCAGTCCGACCTGAAGGACCTGGGCGTTCATACGGAGATGTACGTGGACGGCTTCGTGGATATGGCGATGGCCGGGAAGCTCACCGGCCGGTGCAAGAATCTGGACAAGGGCCGTCAGGTGTACGCCTTCGCTGCGGGCACCCAGAAGCTGTATGATTATGTTAACCGCAATCCCGACGTGATGGCCGCGCCGGTGGACTACACCAACGACGTGCGGGTACTGGCCCAGCTGGACAACTTCATCTCCATCAACAACGCCATTGACATGGACCTGTTTGGCCAGGTCAACGCCGAGTCCGCCGGCCTGAAGCACATCTCCGGCACCGGCGGGCAGCTGGACTTCGTGATGGGGGCCTACCTGTCCAAGGGCGGCAAGAGCTTTATCTGTATGTCCTCCACCGTCACCGGCAAGGACGGCACCATGAAGAGCCGCATCGTCCCCACCTTGACCCCCGGCTCCATCGCCACGGACCCCCGGTCCTGCGTCCACTACATCGTCACCGAGTACGGCATGGTCAACCTGAAGGGCCTGTCCACCTGGGAGCGGGCGGAGGCGCTCATCAGCATCGCCCACCCGGATTTCCGGGAGCAGCTCATCCAGGACGCGGAGAAAATGCACATCTGGCGCAAGAGCAATAAGTAATAAAAAAGCGGCGCACGGTTATTTCCGTGTGCCGCTTCCTATTTGGCCTGAATTGGGATTTTTTACTTCTTTCTCGGCGGCATGACTTTGATTGCTTTTCGATCTCCAACGCCGATTTCCCCATGTTTTGACTCATATTGATCAATACAATCCCGAACTAATACCAAAATCTGAGCGTTGGCAGAGCGCCCCTCATAATCGGCTACAACGTGCAATTTGTCCAGCAATGTATCATCAATCCGAATAGATAAACTTTTAATCGCCATAAAATGAGCCCTCCGTAAACAAATTATATGTTTATTTTGCGCCCTCTTTCTGTTATAATGTTCTAAACGTATCTAAAACATTTCTAAACTATATTTGAAACAGATACAGGAGGAAACATTATGAAAGTTGCAGTAATTGGTTCAAGAGAGTTGCAAGTAGCAAATTTAGGTGAGTATCTTCCCGAAAATACAACCGAAATCATATCCGGCGGCGCACGCGGGGTGGATACCTCCGCGCGGGAATATGCCCAGCATCATGGTCTGAAATTGACCGAATACCTGCCGGAATATAGAAAATATGGAAAATCTGCCCCACTCAAACGGAATATAACCATCATTGAAAACGCGGATCTTGTCCTGGCCTTTTGGGATGGAACATCCCGCGGGACAAAATTTGTAATCGACAACTGCAAAAAAAGGGATATTCCCGTGGTGGTTCATCTCCATATAGGGGAATTTCAGTGTGGTTTCTCAAAATAAAAAATCCCGCTTTAACCAAAGCGGGATTTAGGAGAAATAAAACAAATCCTCAAATTTTTTGTCCAGCGCGATGCACAAAATCAGCGCCAGCTTGGCTGTGGGGTTGAACTGCCCCGTCTCGATGGAGCTGATGGTGTTTCGGGATACCCCCACCATATACGCCAGCTCCGCCTGGGAGAGCTTCGCCGCCGTACGGGCTTCCTTCAGGCGGTTTTTCAATACAAGATTTTCGTCCATCATCTATCCCCGCACCGATTGCCACATATAAGCCGCGATAAAAAACGCGCACCCGGCCGACAAAAAAATCGCGTGCCAGAGGTCCTTCTCCTCCTTGGTGAAGAAAAATTTGGACCAATTCTCCGCCATGAAAAACGAGCTCATCAGTGCCCACAGGGCAGTATTTACGTCCTGGCGGCTTACGCAGATGTTGAAAAAGACCAGCACTCCAAACACCACATACATGATGTCCCAGCCCCATTTGCGCCCCCGGTTCTCCGCCTGAGTCATGCCTTCGTCCTCTTTTTGACTGCGGCTCTTCCGCAAAATTTCGTCCCGGTCCATTGTGATACCTCCATTCCGCCAAGTTTTCTTGTCACTTATATTATAGCACGCCAAGTTTACTTGTCAAGATGAAAGATAAAATATTTGCAGGGACGGCCTGCGGCTGTCCCTACAAATGCGTCAAAGCCAGATAATCTCCTCCGGTCCCGGCTCCAAGGCACACAGCGCCCCCCGCCAGTCCTCCCCCTGGTAGAAGGTGAAAATTTCACCCTCCGCCCGCAGCTCCCCCAGGGGGAATTGAAGCCCCGTTCCCCGCAGCTTGCACAGGCTCTCCTTTTTTGCCCAGATCTGGGCAAAATCCCCGTTCCGGTCCCCCCGCTCCCGGAGCCACTGCCGCTCCTCCGGGGAACATACCCGGTCCAGCAGGCGGGTTTTGTAGGGCTTTATGATTTGAATGTCGATGCCCACCGGGCGCTCCCCCAGGGCGCACAGGGCGTAGCCCCCGCTGTGGCTCAGGTTGAAGTGCAGCGCCGGATTTTTTGGGAAAAAGGGCTTGCCCCGGGCCGTCCGGGCCACCTCCGGCAGCGCCTCCAGCCCCCAGCAGTCCCGGACCGCCCGTTCCAGCAGGGGCCGGACCAGAGTCCGCCCGTTGTGCCCCCAGGCTCCGTAGACGCGCATAAAACCGCCCCCTTTTTGCATGATTTTTATAAATTGCGGGAATACTACCTCAAATTTGTGAAAGGAGCTGTCATTTTTTGGAGGTAAACAATCAGGAGTATGGCAAAATGGTCAACGCCAAATCCAAGCCCTCCCCTCTGGGCCGGGATCTGCTGTGTGCCTTTCTGGTAGGGGGGAGTATCTGTGTTCTGGGCCAGGCGCTGCTGTCCCTCTACCAGACCCGGGGGCTGTCCCAGGACGACGCCTCCGGGGCCGCGTCCATCACCCTGGTGCTGGCCGCCGCCCTGTTGACGGGACTGGGCTGGTTCGACAAAATCGCCAAGTGGGCCGGGGCCGGTACGTTGGTCCCCATCACCGGTTTTGCCAACGCGATGGTCTCGCCCGCCCTGGAGTTCAAAAGTGAGGGGATGGTGACCGGCACGGCGGCGAAGCTGTTTACCGTAGCCGGGCCGGTGCTGGTGTTTGGCATCAGCGCCAGCGTGATTTACGGCGTGATTCTGGTTCTGTTCCGGCTTGCTTAAAATATCCCCACGCCGTTTTTTACGCGGTGTGGGGATTTTAAACTCAGGAGACCCGGCCCCGCTGCTTGCGCTGGACGGCGAAAATATTTTGGGTGATTTTTTCCTGGTCCATCTCGTTCAGCTCCAGGAATTGGCATCCGTACTCATACTTGGAATTTTCCTGGGAAATCACCCGGAGAATCTGGCAGTACATGATGGAGGGCTCCCGGTCCTCCATCAGCTTTACCGTCAGAAGCAGCTTGTCGCCCTCCCAGTACTCATACGCGGAACTCAACCGGGCGCCGCCGATGCTGATATTCAGCAGCTTGCAGGGCTTTTCGCCGGAATTGCGCCCGGACAGCTTGTTCACCGTGGCGTCAATGTTGGTTTCCAGACGGAAAAAAGCCCGGTCGTTGCCGGTGCGGGCCACCTTCAGATCCTCAACCCGCCAGATATGCTTGGGCTGGGAGGAAATCAAGCCCTCCAGATACACCGCTTTCTTTTCGTGATCGTTGTAGCCCCGGATCCGCACCGCGATCGGCTCCTCCGGCGCCGTGGCCAGGTCCGACTCCGAGTATTGGTGCAGCTCCGCCGTGCTTCCCCGGGGGTACATCAGCTTTGCCACAAAGAGAATCCGGCCATCCGGGGCTGTTACCTCCACGCGCATATTGGCGCACAGCTCCAAGTCCAGCGGAGCGTTGAACGGCTGGACCGCCGCAGGCGGCTGCTGGCCGTCCCGTTTTGCAAAAAAATCCAAGAATCCCACAGTATAAACCCCTTTGCAAAATATACAGCCTGTCAAAATCCGGCAGACCTAGTGAACATTATAAATCAAAAAAACGGAATTGGCAAGAGCATAAAAATCTTCCGGGCGTTTTTCCGCTTCCGCCGGACCATACTGGTTTTGGAGGACGGCGTCTCCGTTCTCCAGTTCCATTTTTTATGAAAGGAGGCGAATCCTATGCAGCAGGAACGCAGCACCCGCCGGCGCAGGCTGGCCGGACTGCTGGCGCTGGCCCTTTTGCTGGCCGCCCAGTCCGGCCTGTCCGCGCCGGATGAGGAAGCGGCGGTCTCCGCCGCCGCCTTTGGCCCGACCCAGCAGCCGGAGGAGGTTGTGCCCCTGGGATGCGCAGTGGGGATCAAGCTGTTTTCCCAAGGTGTTCTGGTGGTGGGGCTGTCTCCCATTGAGACCTCCGGCACCTCCGTTTCCCCCGGCCGGGCCGCCGGACTGAAAACCGGCGACGTGATTACCCACATCAACGGCCAGGAGGTCAATACCATTGAGCAGGTCCAGGCGCTGCTGAAGAAGCTGGGCGGGCAGAAGCTCACCCTCCGGGTGCTCCGGGGGGAGAAAACCCTTCAGCTGGCGGCATCCGCCGTCCAGGGCGCCCAGGGGGCGTACCAGCTGGGGGTGTGGCTGCGGGACTCCATGGCGGGGATCGGAACCCTCACCTTCTATGACCCGGATACCGGCGTCTTTGCGGCCCTGGGCCACGGGATCAACGACGTGGATACGGCCATGCTCATGCCCCTGCACGCGGGGAGCATTATGCCCGCCACGGTGGTGGACGTGAAAAAAGGAGCCAGCGGCAGCCCCGGAGAGCTCCACGGCAGCTTTGATTTGACCCGGGATCTGGGCAGTCTGTACGCCAACACCCAACTGGGGGTTTACGGCGTGCTGGAGGACGATATAGATGGCCTGCGGGGTCCCACGCCGGTGGCGGACCGGGGAGAGGTCTCCCTGGGGGAAGCCACCATTTTATCCAATATTCAGGGGGACCAGGTGGAGGAGTATGCCATTAAAATCACCCACATTTACCCCAATGTCCCCGGGGAGACCCGGAATTTGATGGTGGAGATCACTGATCCCCGGCTGCTGGAGACCACTGGGGGCATTGTCCAGGGGATGGTAGTGAGTTATAATAGGGACAACACAGGAAACCCTTGATTTGCAGGGCTTTCCGGTGCCTGCCCAAAATTCCATTGACCAGGAAAACGGGTAGAACGTCATGCGCAGGCGTTCAACGGCTAGCTTTGCCGATATAGACATTCTGTTCCCGGGACAGAGTTTGTCTAATACATAACAGAAAGAGGTGGCAAATATGGCAGGGGTGTAGCTCATTGCTGCACCCCTGCAAATGATGAAAAACAGGCCATGGTGGATTCTATAAAATGTTACTGCAAGGAGAACTGTATATGCCAGACTATCAGCTTGAAATCAAACAAGTCGTGGATTACCCACGCTGCCGTATCTACCGAGAATTTGTCCAAACCCTGATCGCTGACCGGAGCATCCGAACCAACGGAGGCTCCGGTCTTTTT
>CAJUPG010000099.1:0-553 GCA_910588455.1 uncultured Oscillospiraceae bacterium | reverse complement strand
TTATACCGTCCTCTGCTCCTACGCCAACTTCCGAACCTCGTACCGCCGGCTGGATGGCATCACTTATACTGTTTACCCCGGCGAGTGGGTCTGCCGGGTCAGTGAGCTGACGGCTTGCTTTCGCGTCCGGTTCCAGCACAAGGCCCTGTCCATCCTGAAGGCCCTCCAGGACCGGCAGCTTATCACCTTTACCCAGCTGGGGCATGGCCGCCTGGTCAAGTACAGCATCAAGGGCTGGCGTAAGCATAACACTGTGCTGGACTATAACTGCCCCTGTCAAAAGGAAAGCGGCTTTTTCTTTATGCCCATCGCCGTCGCTACGGAGCTGATCAGCTATGGCAAGGCGTCTGAGATGGACGTGGTGTTGGATCTGTGGCTCTCCGCTATCTATAAGGACAGCCAGGTGCTTGGCTCTGAGGTCGGCCCGGTGGTCTATCTCCGCAACGGTACGGGCAATCCGCTGTTGAATTACTCCGATTTGGCCCAGCGGTGGGGTCTCTCCCGTTCCACGGTTGGACGGCTGCTGAAAAAGCTGGCTGACTTGGAGTACCTT
>CAJUPG010000098.1 GCA_910588455.1 uncultured Oscillospiraceae bacterium | reverse complement strand
CCCCCTCGTACACATCCACCGCCTCGCCGTAGTCAGGCTTCATCACGTCGGCCACGCCCACCTCCGCCGCGTCGCCCATGTGGACGGGCGCGCCGTGGACGTTGGGCATTTTCACGGTGATGTCGTAGGCCTTCTTGGCGTTCTCCGGGGTCATGGGCCGCATGGAGCACACCATGGGACCCTCGAAGGGACCGGCCTTCACAGTCTGGATGTTGGTCTTGTACATGGGCACGTTGCGGCCCTGGGCGATGTGCCGGACCTCAATGCCCTCCCGGATCAAAGCCTCCTCAAAGGAGAAAGAGCAGCCAATCAAAAAGCCCACATAGCCCTCCTTCCAGTAGTCGGAGGCGTCGGTCAGCTCCTTGGTGAACACGCCGTTCTCATACACCCGGTAGCGGGGGATGTCTGAGCAGATGTTGCCGCCCTCGCCCATGGCGTGGGTCTCCGGGGTGCCCTTGATGATCTCCAGGATAGGGCAGGGGAAGGGGTTGCGCTTGGCATACTCTTCAAAGTCGGCGGCGTACTCCGGGGGGAGAATCACCAGATTGGCCTGGGCGTACCCCCGGCACATACCGGCGGTGGGGAAGTCGATGACGCCCTCCCGGATCAGGGCGCGGACCTCCGCGGGGGATTTGTCGATATAAGGGGTAATATCAAATGCCATATTGAAAAGCCTCCTGTTCTCAGCACTCGTGGAGCGCCCGGCGCAGGTTGTGCAGGGCGGCCCGCTGGGTGAGCAGAGCGTCCTGGGCCTGCTGGATGGATACCTGCTCGAAGCGGACCTTGTCCCCGGCCTTCAGCTGGCCTAAAATACGGAAGTCGGCGGTAATGACATTGGCGATCTTGGTGTAGCCGCCGGTGGTCTGCCGGTCCGCCAGCATGATAATGGGGGTGCCCGCAGAGGGGACCTGGATGGCCCCGAAGGCGATGCCGTCGGAGATGATGTCGCCGGTGTCCTTATGCTGGATGGCCGCGCCGTCCAGGCGGCAGCCCATCCGGTCAAACTCCGGGGTAACGGTATAGGTCTCGGTCAGAAACGTGTTCACGCCCTGGCTGGTGAACAGATCGTCCTGGGGACCCAGCACCACCCGGACCGTGTACAGGGGCCGGGGGACGAACTCCGGGGCGATGTAGCGGCTGTTCAGGTTGCGCAGGTCGGTTTTCGGGGCCCGGAAGCCGATTTTGTCGCCCTTTTCCAGCTTGCGGCCCTGGAAACCGCCGATTTTGGCCTTCATATAGGTGGAGCGGCTCCCCATGACCTCGGGGATGTCCAGCCCGCCGGCAAAGGCAATGAACGCCCGGCAGCCGGTTTTTGGGGCGGTGAACCGCAGCACCTGGCCGGCCTGGACCGCGACGGCCCGGTAGTTGGCGATAGGCGCGCCGTCCAGGGTGGGGCCCAGGTCGCCGCCAGTGATGGCGATGCAGGTGGCCTGGTCAAATTGCAGCTGGGGGCCCATCATGGTACACTCCAGCACGGCCTCGCCGCCGGGATTTTCCACCAGAATGTTGGCGATCTCCGCGGCGCGGGGGTCCATTACGCCGGACACGGACACGCCGAACTGCTGATAGCCCACCCGTCCCATGTCCTGCACGGTGGTCAAAAGGCCGGGATTCAATACGGTGACGCTCATTTTCCCCCCTCCTTTCTGGGGTGGCGCTTGCAGGTGTAGCCGCCCTTGGCCTCCTGGGCGGCAATCTTGTCAAACTCCGCCTGGGTGATGGAATAGAATTTGATGTACTGGCCCGCCTGGGGCAGAATGGGAGTCTCCCGGTCCGGGTCGTACATCCGCACGGGGGTGCGGCCGATGAGCTGCCAGCCGCCGGGGGAGTCGATGGGGTACACCCCCGTCTGGCTTCCGGCGATGCCCACGGAACCGGCGGGAATCTTCACCCGGGGGGTTTTCAGCCGGGGGGTGGCGATGGACTCGTCCATGCCGCCCAAGTAGGTAAAGCCGGGGGTGAAGCCCAGCATATAAATGAGGTACTCGGTGGATGTGTGGATTTTAATGACCTCTTTTGTGGACTTTTTGGCGTTTTTAGCCACGAATTCCAGGTCGGGACCCATCTCTCCGCCGTACAGCACGGGAATTTCCAGCACCTCGCTGGGGGGAATTTCGATCCGGTCCAGCCCGCCCAGCAGCCCCTGGAGCTTCTGCACCAGGGGGGCGTACTGAATCACGCCGGGGTCATAGTGAATCATGAGGGAGCGGTAGGTGGGCACCGTCTCCACGATGCCGGGAATTTTGCTGCTCTCCAGGGCGATGTTAAAGGCCCGGATGCGGGCGTTGATGCTCTCGCTGATCTCACTGCCGAACTCGGCGGTCAGCGAGGTATCGCCCGTCAGAAGAAATCTCACGTCAGACATACGCGGCTCCTTTCCGAATACGCGCTTAACCGAACAGATCCATGATGCCGGGGACGGCTTGGATGCCCACGTAGGCGGAGATAAGGATGACGACCACGCCCAGAACGGTGAGCCACAGGGGGTGCTTGTAGTCGCCCACGATCTTCTTGTTCCGGGAGGCGGCCAGCATACAGGCCAGGGAGATGGGCAGGATCAGGCCGTTCACCGCGCCGGCGATAATCAGCAGCTGGGCGGCGTTGCCCACGATGACCATCATCAGGGTGGAGAAGGCGATGAAGCCCACCACGAACCACTTCTCATACTTCATGATGACGGGATGCAGGGTCTTCAGGAAGGAAACGGAGGTAAAGGCCGCGCCTACCACGGAGGACACGCCGGCGGAGAACAGGCACAGGCCGAACAGCCGGTAGCCCAGGTCGCCGGCAGCCAGCTTGAAGGCCTCGGCGGCGGGGTTGGAGGCGTCGATGATCTGCGCGGCGTTGCCGGCGGCCAGGCCGCAGGTGCCCAGCACCGCCAGGAACAGCAGGATACGCACGATGCCGGAGGTCAGCACGCCCTGGGTCACGGAGCGGCGGAAGTTATCCGCGCCGGTGACGCCCGCGTCCACCAGACGGTGGGCGCCGGAGAAGGGGATGTAGCCGCCGCAGGAGCCGCCCAGCAGGGTGGTCAGGGCCACGAACATGGTGGGGAACTCGCCGAAGGACACCAGGCCCTTGCCTACCTCGCCCATGGGGGGCTTGGAGATGACGGCCACCACCAGAACGGTGATGAGGATGACGGCGGCCAGCACGGTGGCGACCTTGTCCATGATGGTCTTGGCGTTCCTGTTCAGGAAGATGATGATGCCCAGGCAGCCGGCGACGACAGCACCGACCTTTTCGGGCAGGCCGATCATGGCGTTGAAGCCCAGGGCCACGCCGCCCACGTTGCCTACGTTAAAGGCCAGGCCGCCGATGGCCACGATGACGGCCAGGAAGATGCCCAGACCGGGCAGCAGCTTGTTGGCGATGTCCTGGGCGCGCATCCCGGAAACGCCGATGATGGACCAGATGTTCATCTGGGCGGTGACGTCCATGAGGATGGCCACCAGGATAATCATAATCAGGGGGGCGCCGTACTGGGCGGTAAACTTGGAAGTCTGGGTCAAGAAGCCGGGGCCGATGGCGGAAGTGGCCATCAGGAAGGCCGCGCCGAACAGCACGGACGCGCTGGGCTTCACCGCAGGCTGGTTAGGGTTGTTGTTACTCATAAAAAGCTCCTCCTATTTCAATGCACACACAAATTACACGATGTCCGCGATGGGGGCGATGGTCACGCCCTGGCTCTCCAGCTTGGCGCGGATGTTCTTGACGAACTCCACAGCGGAGGGGTTGTCCCCGTGGACACAGATGGAGTGGGCTTCAATGGCGACCTCCTCGCCGGTGATGGCGGTGACCTTACCCTCGGTGACCATGCGGATGGTGCGGGCGATGGCCTCGTCCTTGTCGTGGATCACCGCGCCGGGCTTGCTGCGGGGCACCAGGGAGCCGTCGGCCTGATAGGCCCGGTCGGCGAACACCTCGCTGGCGGTTTTCAGGCCCACCTGCTTCCCGGCCTCCAGCATCTTGCTGCCCGCCAGACCCAGCAGGATTACATCCTTGTCCACGCTGGCGATACCCTCGGCGATGGCCAGGGCCAGGTCCATGTCCTTACCGGCCATGTTGTACAGGGCCCCGTGGGGCTTCACGTGCTGGAGCTTCACGCCGTTGGCGGCGGTGAACGCCAGCAGAGCGCCCATCTGATACTGGATGTAGGCCTTGGCCTCCTTGGGGGAGCAGACCATGTTCCGGCGGCCGAAGCCCATCAGATCCGGGAAACCGGGGTGAGCGCCCACGGCCACGCCGGCGGCCTTGCAGGCGGCCACGGTCTTGTCCATCACCAGGGGGTCTCCGGCGTGATAGCCGCAGGCCACGTTGGCCGAAGAGACGTGGGCGATGACGTCGCTGTCCAGGCCGATGGTGTAAGCGCCGAAGCTCTCACCCAGGTCGCTGTTTAAGTCTACCTTGTACATACTAAAGTTCCTCCTTCATATAGAAAACTCCGATTAAATATAGAGCAATTTATCTGCCAACTTTGAAATCAAATCGTAAATATATTGTGAAGGATGTGTAACAATTCTGTTTCCAGGAGTTTTGTCCCCTGTTGCCCGGGGGCTTCTCCAATAAAAAACGCGCAGATGTGTATTATTACACATCTGCGTGTTCGGTTTCGCACGATCCGGTCTGTTCCAGCCGCCGCTTCAAGGTGAAGCGGGTGGTCCCAAGCAGCTCTGCCGCTTGGGATAAGTTGCCCTGGGTCAATTTAAGGGCCTCCCGGATGTAGGACATTTCAAAGGCGTCCACCTCTTTTTTCAGGTCGATGGGTCCTTGCCGCAGGTCCCTTCGGGGGCAGAAGTCCTCCTGCATTTCCCGGCGGACCGGCGGGGACTGGGGCAGCTCCGCCTTCGTTCCGGTGAGCACCTCCCCCTGGCTGAACAGGGCGCAGCGCTCCATAACATTGCGCAGCTCCCGTACGTTGCCCCGCCAGGCATAGCCCTCCAGGCCCTGGAGAAAGACCGGGTCGATGCTTTTCAGGTCTTTTTGGAATTTTTGATTGAGGTGCTCCAGAAAAAACTGGCACAGCACAGCCACATCCTCAGGCCGCTCCCGCAGGGGCGGGATCTGCAGCCGCAGTACGTTGAGCCGGTAGTATAAATCCTCCCGGAAGCGGCCCCGGCGGACCTCCTCTTCTAAATCCCGGTTGGTGGCGGCGGCCACCCGCACGTCCACCTCCACGTCCCGCAGACCGCCCACCCGCCGGAAGGACCGGTCCTCCAAAAAATTGAGCAGCTTGGCCTGCATGAACAGGGGCATTTCGCCGATCTCGTCCAGAAAGACGGTTCCCCCGTCGGCCAGCTCCACCAGGCCCTTTTTGCACCGGGCCGCCCCGGTGAAGGCCCCCTTCTCATAGCCGAACAGCTCCGACTCCAGCAGGTTTTCCGGAATGGCCCCGCAGTTGATTTTCACCAGGGGTTTGTTGGCCCGGGCGCTCTGGTCGTGGACGCTGTTGACCACCACCTCTTTGCCGGTGCCCGTCTCCCCGCAGATCAGCAGGTCCACATTGTTGTGCCGGGCCAGTACCTTGATATTCTGCCGCAGCTCCCGGATGGCGGGGCTTACGCCGATGAGCTGCCGGGCGGCGCGGTGCAGAAGGCTTCCGGCGGGCCGGATGGCCTCCTGCTCCAGCTCCTCCTCCGGGGCCAGGATTGTGTCTCTCATAGTTTCGGCGGGTTACGGGGCCAGCAGCTTCTCCACCGCCGCCAGTTTTGCCGCCGTGCAGAATACCTCCATGGCCTCCGCCAGCTCCGCCGGCGCGGGGAAGGAAGGGGCCAAACGGATGTAGCTGTCCTCCGGGTCCTTGTGGTAGGGGTGGGTGGCCCCCGCGTCAGTGAGGACGACGCCGGCCTCCTTGCACAGGCTTACAATCCGCTTGGCGCAGCCCGGCATAGCCATATAGGTTACAAAATAGCCCCCCTTGGGCTTCACCCAGGTTCCGGCCCCGGCGCCGCCCAGTTCCCGGTCCAGGGTATGCAGCACCGCGTCGAACTTGGGCCGAAGAATGGCGGCGTGCTTGTCCAGGTGGGCCCGGATGCCCTCCACATTCTGGAAGAAACGCACGTGGCGCAGCATATTCAGCTTGTCCCAGCTGATGGACTGGGCGTTAAGCTGCTTGGCGGTGAAGTCCACATTTTCTTTGGAGGCCCCGAAGAAGGCCACGCCGGCCCCGGGGAAGCTGATCTTGGAGGTGGAGCCGAAGAGATAGACCATATTGGGGCTGCCGGCCTTTTTGCACTCCTCCAGAATGTTCAGCAGGGGGGTGTCCTCATAGACGTAATGCATATTGTAGGCGTTGTCCCAGAAGATACGGAAGTCCCTGGCCTTGGGCTTCAGGCCGGCCAGACGGCGCACCGCCTCGTCGGAGTAGGAGCCGCCCAGGGGGTTGGTGTA
>CAJUPG010000097.1 GCA_910588455.1 uncultured Oscillospiraceae bacterium | reverse complement strand
CGAGTTCCCCGGCGACGACATCCCCATCATCAAGGGTTCCGCTCTGAACGCCCTGATTTCCGAGTCCAACGACGTGAACGCCCCTGAGTTCGCCTGCATCAAGGAGCTGATGGACGCGGTTGACAGCTATATCCCCACTCCCGACCGTAAGGCCGACCAGCCCTTCCTGATGCCCGTCGAGGACGTGTTCACCATCTCCGGCCGCGGCACCGTCGCCACCGGCCGTGTGGAGCGCGGCCAGCTGAAGGCCGGCGAGGAAGTGGAGATCGTGGGTCTGACCGACGAGAAGCGCAAGACTGTCGTAACCTCCATGGAGATGTTCCGCAAGACTCTGGACTATATCGAGGCCGGCGACAACGCGGGCTGCCTGCTGCGCGGCGTTGCCAAGACCGACATCGAGCGCGGCCAGGTTCTGGCTAAGCCCGGCTCCATTCACCCCCACACCAAGTTCATCGGCCAGGTTTACGTCCTGTCCAAGGACGAGGGCGGCCGTCACACCCCCTTCTTCAACAACTATCGTCCCCAGTTCTACTTCCGTACCACCGACGTGACCGGCGTCATCACTCTGCCCGAGGGCACTGAGATGTGTATGCCCGGCGACAACGTGGATATGCAGGTTGAGCTGATTACCCCCATCGCCATCGAGAAGGGCCTGCGTTTCGCCATCCGTGAGGGCGGTCGTACCGTGGGTTCCGGCGTGGTCATCGACGTGACCGAGGAGTAATTTCCAATTACAATCAAAACAAGAAAGCGGACCGCCAAGGCGGTCCGCTTTCTTGTCAAAATACATAGCTGGAGAGATCATAGAGAAAATGGTAGTCGCCCGAAGCGTAATTCAGCATATTTTCCTCCCGGACATAGCGGGGAATAAGGGGCTCCACTCCGGAACGGCCATATTCGTCCTTGTAGAAGGCGGCAATGGTCAAAGTGCCTCCTTGGGGAATGTCCAGGGCAACCTCCGGCAGCGTATAGATTTGTCCTGAGTCCCCAGGCTCTGTGCTCTCATATGGGGCTTTCTCCAGGTAGCAGATCAGCTTTTGGTCCTGAAACAGAGCTACCTCCAGGGCGGGGCTTGTCCCGCTGGGCACATAGAGCTGAAATGACTCTCCTCCAAAATGGAACAGGCCATCCTCCTCTGCCAGACGCCCCACCAGTTCCACATAGCCGTTCCACTTGGGCCGGCAGCCCTCAAAGCTGTCCCGGTAGAGATTGGTAAAGGTGTCCAGCAGCTGGGTCTGGCGGCCTTCGGGGGTGACAAAAGCCGCGGAAATGCTGATTTTGTCGGTCAGTCCACAGGTGATTTCCCGGGAAAAGACGAGATTTCCGTCCCCCGCCACGGGGAACTCTTCCGCTCCATTGCCGTTGTTTGCCAGGAACAGGACCTCCATCCCCTCCGTGTAGGTCTTGGGGACCACTTGGACAGCGAATGTAACCGTATTATCGGCCGGGCTGGTGCGGACCTGCTCCACAGTGTAATCGGCGGTCAAATGGTTTTGGGCCGCCAGGATTTCTTCCATCCGATGGGTCAGTATGTTGGTCTGATTGGATACCTGCATGGATACGCTGTTGTACTGGGCGGTCAGAAAATTGTAGTGGGCCTTAATGTCCTTCACCTGGCCGCTGAGGGAGAACACCGCCGCCAGAGCTGCGGCGCACAGCACGGCCAGCCCGCCTATGGCCCACCCGGCCCAGGGAGATTTCTTCGGGGACGGATACCGGGAGAGAATGTCCTCAATGAGCTGTTCCTGGTTTTCGGAGACCTCCTCCACCCCCAGCAGCCAGCCCACGGGCACGGAAAACAGGCGGCTCAGGGAAATCAGCTTTTCGATTTCAGGCAGGGAGGTGTCGGACTCCCACTTATAAATAGACTGCCGGGATACCCCCAGCTTTTCCCCCAGCGCCTCCTGGGACAGCCCCAGCTCCTTGCGCTTGGCGGCAATGCGCTGTCCGGTTGTTGTCATATCAATCGACCTCCTTCTGCCCTAAATATACCCCCCAGGACGGTGAAGCACCACCATCCTGGGGGTGTTTTTTTGCTAACCGGCGGTTTACATGGCCTGTTTTCAGCTGGGACCCTCCCTCCCGGTTCAGGTCATTTTCATGTTGGGATAAACCCGCTCAATCCGCTCGTCTGGGAACCGCTGGTCCAGGAACAGCTCCAGAGAGGAGGAGGGGGCCTCTCCCTCCCCGGCCCGCTGGCAGTAGCGGTCCAGAGCCAGGCCGGAAACAATGATGTTGAAAATCATAAAGACCGTCAGCCCCCGGACAAGCCGCTTGCCTATACGGAATGGAATTCGTTCAATCTGCCGGGAGAGCCGGGGATAGATGTGCTTGATCCAGACCACTGCCGCGATGCCCCAGAAGAAGCAAAACAGCAGGTTGATCCGCCCGGCCAGGTTGAAGGGCAGGTGGCTGTAGTCCCAGAAAATGGTCCCGAATACCAGCTCGGTGAACACGGAGCAGATGTACTCATAGGCCCCGCCCACCACGGTGCCGAACAGGAAGATGAAGCTGTCGCTGCGCTCCCGGTAGCGGTAGAGCAGGGCGGTGAGCAGCACGCACCCCAGCCCCCACACAATGGAGAAGGGGCCGTATACCACGCTGCTCCGGCTCATGAGCCGCCCGGCGATGAGCAGGCACCAGATGGTTTCGGTGATGTCCCCCAAAAACGCGCCAATCAAAAAGAGGGAAAACAGCTTGTAATAGCCGATGCCGTAGGCAAAGGGGGGCAGATTTTCCCGCTCCTGGGCGATGGAGCGGAGTTTTTCCTTTTCCAGACTGGGGTAGGCGGCGGCCATACGGCGCTGGATGCGGCGGGTAACCGCGTTGTCCAGCCGCTGGGAGAGCCGGTGCCAGAATTTATAGACCTCGTTGGGGCCCTTCAGGCTGGAATGCAGCTGCAGCACCGCCAGCCAGGAGCCGAAAAAGTCGATACCCAGCAGGACGTAGACCACAATCAGCACCACCCGCCCCAGGGGATAGGGGATCAGGGACAGGACGGCTGCGGCCAGGGGGTTGAGGACCAGCTGCACCAGAAGGGCCATCAAGCCCCAGATTGCGGCGTACCGGGCGCAGATGTAGCCCCCAAAGTTCCACTTGTATTGGGAGTAGTCCCACCATTTTTGGTGAAACAGCTTCTCCAGCAGCCCGCCGGTGACCAGCTCCAGGAAGGTGGCGATCAGGGCGCCGCCCAGGAACAGGAAAAACAAGTCTTCATGCAGGTCGGACAGAAACAGGGTGAACAGCACACCGCCCAGTCCGTAGGTGGGGGAGAAGGGGGCGTTCAGAAAGCCCCGGTTAATCAGGCGGTTTTTCCGCACCGCCGCCAGGGCGGTTTCAGACAGCCACCCCAGAAAGGCGTACAGGAGGAAAAACCACAAAAGCTGATAGGAATTATAGACCATGGAAACCTCTTACTGCAAAAAATGTTACAAATTCCGATGGGCCGGCGGACACGCCGCCCTGAACAAAATTGGGCTTGCCCCCGCCCCGGCCAGACAAGTCCCGGTTCAGCTCCTGAGCCAGAGGGCGCACGTCCCCTTCCCGGCAGGTCAGCACGTAGGAGCAGCCCCCCTCCGGCTTGGGGGAGGCGCAGGCACACCGGCCGCCGCAGCTACCGGCCAGCTTGTCCGCCAGCAGGCGCAGGGCGCCGGGGGACAGGTCCGGCTCCACCGCCAGCACATCCCCTGTCCCGGCGCACTGGACGGCCAGGGCGTTAAACCGGACCTCCTCCAGCTGGGCCGTCCGGGCCTTGAGGGCGGCGTTTTCCGCCAGCAGCCGCTGTACGCCCTGGGCGGTCTCCAGAGGCTTGGCCGACAGCAGCTGGGAAATTTGCGTGTTTTGTCCCAAAATCTCCCCCAGATAGTCCAAAGCCCTGCCGCCGCACACCAGCTCGATGCGCACACCGGCGCGGAATTTGACACAGGAGAGCAGCTTCACCGGCCCCGCCTGCCCCGCCGTGTTTACGTGGGTGCCGCAGCAGGCGCAGAGATCCGCCCCAGGGAACTCCACCAGACGCACCTGGCCCGTGAGGGCCTTTTTGCTCCGGTAGGGGATTTTTTCCAGCTCCTCCGGCGGGGGGCAGGTCACCCGAACGGGGCGGTCCTGCCAGATATAGCGGTTGACCGCATTCTCCAGCCAGATCAAGTCCTCCGGGGTCAGTTCCGCGTTCAGGTCGATGGTCACCCGCTCCGCCCCCAGGTGGAAGCCCACGTTGTCGCAGCCGAATTTCTGGTGGGCCAGCCCGGAGACGATGTGCTCTCCGGAGTGCTGCTGCATCAGGTCAAAGCGCCGGGGCCAGTCGAGCTCCCCCTCCACGGCGGTCCCCGCCTCCAGGGGCCGGGAACACAGGTGCAGAATCCTGCCCTCTTTGCTATGGACCTCCAGCACGGGCACGCCGTTCAGAGTTCCCGTATCCCAGGGCTGCCCGCCCCCTTCGGGAAAAAAGGCCGTCCGGTCCAGCTCCACCCAGAAGCCCCGCCGGTCCTCCCGGCAGTCCAGTACCCGGGCGGAAAATTGGGCTAAAAATGAGTCCCGCTCATATAATTTCTCTGTCATAGGTCAATCCTCCGGAAATTCCACCAGCATTGTTTCGCAGTCCCGGCAGATGTGGGCGGAGGTGGTCCCCCGCCGGAACAGGCGCTTGTCGTCCCAGTAGGGTGGGAAGAGCACGGCCCCCCGGTCCTCATATTCGTCCCGGTTGAAAAACAGGGGGTCCTTCACCCCGTCGGGCATGAAGCGGATATTCCCGTTGGCGCACAGGGTTCCGTGCTCCATCATCTGGCCGCAGTAAGGGCAGTTCATAGCGCATGACATCCTCTCTCTGTGTGTCTTTAATTATTCAGCAAAATCTGGTCGCTGCTCTGGTAGTCCCTGGCATAGCGCCCAGGGGAAGTGCCGGTCAGATGGCCGAAGGTGCGGATAAAGTGGGAGTTGTCGGAAAAGCCGGACAGCTCCCCGGCCTGCTGAACGCTTACGCCCTCCTGCAAAAGCTGGCGGGCCTTCAGGATGCGGCTGTATATAATGTATTCCATCACCGGAAAACCGGTGGCCGCCTTGAAAATCCGGCACAGGTAGTGCTTGCTGATATAAAATTCCCCGGCGATCTGATCCAGGGTGAGGGGCTTGGTCAGATTTTGCCGGATGTAGTCCAGAATGGGGGATACCCGCAAAAAATCCTTGTTGCAGATGGACTCTCCGGCGGTGGACATACGGAAAATGGGGACCACACAGAGAAGCAGCTCCAGCAGCGCCCAGGTCTGGCGGGTGTCGCTGCCGAAGGAGCCGTCGTTTTTGTTGCGCTCCAGATTTTGGAACAGCTCGGTGAGGCGGTTGAGGGACTGGCCGGACAGGGGGGCCTGCCGGAAGGCGTCGCGGCCCAGGGGGGTCAGGTCCGTCTGAGGGGTGGACAGCTGACCCAGGGTCTTTTGGCTGATGTGGAGCACGTACCGGGCGTGGGCCCCGGTGGCCATGGTCCGGTGAAGGGTGTTTTCCCCGATGAGATAGAGCGTGCCCCGGCGCAGGGGATAGATCTGGTCGCTCACGAAGATGTTGCCGGGACTGGTAAGGGGGAGGAGCAGCTCGTTGTAGTCGTGGAAGTGCAGACGGCTCATATTCCAGGAGTCGTTGTGATTGAGTTGAAGATGAAAGTCCACGCTGGTCACGGCCCCGGGCCCCCTTTTGAACAAGATACGCATATTATAGCACGTCAGGAGAACATATGCAAACTTTTTGCCAAATTATAAATAGACATTTTGCAGATATTGTGATAAACTACAAAATATGAAGTCCCAGATTCCTGTTACCCCAATCTTTTTGAGGAGGTTACCCATTATGAACAAAGTGTACTCCCTGCACGACGCGGTCGCAAAATTCGTCGAGGACGGAGACTGCATCTCCTTCGGCGGCTTTACGACCAACCGCAAGCCCTACGCGGCTGTATTTGAGATCCTGCGCCAAGGCCAGGGCAGCTTTACCGTCTGGGCCGGCCCCGCCGGCGGCGACTGGGATATGCTCATTGGAGAGAAGCGGGTGAAGGCTTACATCAACTGCTATACCGCCAACTCCGGCTATACCAACGTCTCCCGCCGGTTCCGCGCCGCCATTGAAAAGGGCGAGCTGATTTACGAGGATTACTCCCAGGACGTGCTGATGCTTCAGCTCCACGCCGCCTCCCTGGGCCTGCCCTACCTGCCCGTGCGCCTGATGAACGGCTCCGGCCTCACCAAATACTGGGGCATCAGCGAGGAGCAGCGCAAGACCCTGGAGAAAGTGGACAACCTGAAGTGCGTGGAGGTGGAGAACCCCTTCAACCCCGGGGAGAAGGTCACCGCCGTCCCCGTGCCCAAGCTGGACACCGCCATCATCCACGTGCAGAAGGCCAGCCCCGACGGCACCTGCATCATTGAGGGCGACGAGTTCCACG
>CAJUPG010000096.1 GCA_910588455.1 uncultured Oscillospiraceae bacterium | reverse complement strand
GCGCCCATTGTCCGCCGTATCTTCTCCATGACTGTCAGCGGTATCAGCTTTCGCGCTATTGCTCGAACATTGTCAAGCGAGGGTATTTTAACCCCAGCGGCGGTAAAAGGTGTATCGCCCCGCAAGGAAACGACCCGCCCCACAGATTGGAGCGCAACAACAATAAACGGCATCATCCGAAATCCCGCCTATCTGGGAAAGCTGGTGTATGGCAAGAGCCGCAAAGTCAGTTATAAGAGCAAGAAGCAAATCGCCTCGCCAGAAGATCAGTTAATTGTCACCGAGGGGACCCATGAGCCGATTGTCAATCAAGACGTATGGAATCTTGCAAATGAGATTGCCAACAGGCACAGGAAAAGCAGCCGCACAGGGAAGACGCATATCTTCTCCGGCCTGCTGTTTTGTCAAGATTGCGGCTCGTCAATCGCCCAAGCTGACAAGGCTTTTATCTGCCAGCGATACCGGGCTTTTGGCAAGAGTGAAAACGGATGCAGCAGCCACCGCATACCGTACAAGCTGTTATATGCTTCGGTGCTGGCAAGTGTCCAGGAAGTGACCGCAGAAGCCCGCCGAGATCGTGACGGCCTAATAGCGAAGCTGTCCGGGATAGGCCAGAAGCAGCAGCAAGCCGCCCTTGCCGCAGCCAGGAAAACCCAGGCCAAGACGGAAAAACGGCTTGCCGAAATCGGGGAGTTGATTCGTAAAGCGTTTGAAAAAAACGTCCTGGGTGACCTGCCCGATGATGTGTATAAAAGCCTGACAGACGGCTACACCAGGGAACGCGCCGAGTTGACCGCACATCTTGAAACCGTCACGGAGCAGATCGCGGACTTGATGAAAGAGACGGACAACGCAACCCGATTTGTAGAACTGGCTGAACAGTATGCCGATATAACCGAACTGGACCGGGACCTGATACACAGGCTTATTGACCGTATCGAGATCGGCGAAAGCTACAAAGAGGACGGCATACGATGCCAGGAGATCACAATTTATTTTCGATTTGTTGGTAGAATCTAAAAGCATCCTTTTGAACAACAAACGGACCCTTCAATCAGGCCCCTGCCAGCCCCTCGAAAGCGGCCCGGGAAGGATTTGACTTTCCGGGCCGTCTGTGCTATTCTGACAAAAAGACCCGCGTCTTACTTTTATCTTTGCGCAGGAGGGAAAAATCTATGGCATTGGAACACACCAAAACCGCGGAAAATCTTCAAAAGGCCCTGGCGGGGGAATCTATGGCCAGAAACAAGTATACCTACTTTGCCCAGGCCGCCCGGGACAACGGAGACGACGAAATCGCCGAAGCCTTTGAGCAGATGGCCCGCAATGAAATGATGCACGCCAAGTTTTGGTTTGAGCAGCTCTACGGCCGGCCGGACGACACCCAGAAGTGTCTCATGCAGGCCGCCCAGGGAGAGTACAGCGAGTGGCACGATATGTACCCCGAATTTGCCCGCCAGGCCCGGGAAGAGGGACTGGAGGACATTGCCGTCATGTTTGAAAAGGTGGCGGCCATTGAGCGCAGCCACGAAAACCGTTTTCTCACCCTCCTGGCCCAGCGGGGCCAGACCCCCAAGGAGGAGCAGGAATCCTCCTCTTCTCAGCAGAAAAAGCACGGCTACCGCTGCCAGTTCTGCGGCGCGGTATTCGACGAGCGGCCCGATGTGTGCGACACCTGTCAGGCCATCGGAGCCTTTGAGTACATAGAATATTACGCCTGAAAAGCTGCGGGCCGCCCCCAGGGGACGGCCCGCAGCTTTTCAGTTTTTTTTCTCCGGCAGGAGCTTGATGGCTCCCAGCAGCGCCGGCACCATCTGCTTTTTGCGGCTCACCACCCCGGGCAGCACCGCGACGTCGTTCTGAAGCTGCGCGCCGAAGGCCTGCGCCACCAGCTCCCCGGCCCCTTCGCCCGCCATCATCAGCTCGGTGGTGGAGCTGCGCACGTCGGTAAACATATAGAACACGAAGTCGAGTCCCTGCTTCTCCAGCGCACTGGGCAGATAGGGCCCCACCAGGGCCTGGCTGGCCTTCCGGTTCTTCTCCGTCATGTAGCTGGCCTGTCCCACCCCGAAGCGGATTTCGCCGCTGTCGAAAATCTTGTAGTCGCCGTTAAAAATCTCCGCCGCCGTCCGGCCGGTGATATCCCCTCCGGCCTCAAACATGGCGTCGGCGTACTCCTCCAGGTTCACCTGGGCCAGCACCGCCAGCTCTCTGGCCGCCCGCTCGTCCACGGGGGTACAGGTGGGACTGCGGAACATCAGGGTGTCCGACAAGATGGCCGAGAGCATCAGCCCCGCCGTGGACCGGTCGGGCTCCACCCCGTTCTCCTGGTACATCTGATATACAATGGTGCAGGTACAGCCCACGGGGACATTGCGGAAATAGACCGGGCCCTCCGTCTCGAAGGAGCCAATCCGGTGGTGGTCAATGATCTCCAGGACCTCCGCGTCCTCCAGCCCTTCCACCGCCTGGGTCTTTTCGTTGTGGTCCACCAGAATCATCTGCTTTTTGTGGACGTTCATCATATTACGGCGGGAGACCACCCCCAGATACTTGCCGTCGTGGTCCACCACGGGAAAGTACCGGAAGCGCACCTCTGCCATCGCCTTGGTGGTCATCTCCACCAGGCTGTCAGGGGTGACGGTGGTCAGCTTGTCCCGGCGCATATAGTGCCGGATGGGAGCCGCCTGGCTGATCATCTGCCCCGCACCGTAAGAGCCCTTGGGGGTGCTGATAATCACGCAGTCCTGCTCCTCCGCCAGCATACAGATAATCTTGGAGACCTTGGTGTTGGAGGAAACCACGATGCACCCGGCCCCCATCTCAATGGCGGTGAGCTGGCTCTCGCTGCGGTTGCCCACAATGACCACGTCGCCCTTGTTGATGGCCCGCTCCATCTGCTCCGCGCTCCCCGCGCCGATCACAATGCGGCCCTCCACATACTTGCCCTCTATGTGTCCCGCCAGCACGGTGGCGTCCAGAATGTCAATGATGTTCTGGTAGCTGGTGTGGGCGTCGGCCAGAGCCCTGGGGCTCAGGGTGTCCATATTGGCGGTGGCCACGTCCTTCACGGTAATCAGCCCGTTCAGCCGGCCCTGCTCGTCGGCGATGCAGAGGGTGTCAATCTCGTGGTCCCGCATGGTCATCCAGGCCCGGCGCAGACTCATTTCTCCATCCACAGCGGGCATCTTGCGGATGTCCACGTCCCGGATCTGGGGGCGCACGTCGGTGTAGAGCTGGGGCAGGGGGGCGTTGAAATATTGCAGCACAAACTCCGTCTCCCGGTTCAGAAGCCCCGCCCGGCAGGGCTTGCAGGGCCGCTCCGGGTCCAGAAGGTTCTTCAGCCGGCTGTAGGCGATGGCTGAACAGATGGAGTCCGTGTCCGGGTTTCGGTGTCCGATCACTTTGATGGCCTTCACGGGCCTATGGGTGTTGCTCATCGGCATCCCCTCCTTTCTGGCTCTATTTTATACTAAGCCCGTCCAAAAGTCCAGCCTTCCGGGCCGATTTTTCCCCCCGGCCGGAGAAGCATTTTTCCGCCTCGCAGATGGGAATCGGGGCCGCCGCCAGCAGAGCCACCGTAAGCCACTGGGCCAGGTCCAGGGGGACCACGGAAAACACCCGCTGCAGAATGGGGATGCACAGCACCGCCAGCTGCATTGCCAGCCCCACCAGGAACGCCTGGTTCATGGCCGGATTGGAGAACACCCCCAGCCGGAACAGAGAGCAGTCCTCGCTTCGGACGTTAAAGGCATGGAACAGCTGGCACAGGGTCAGGGTGGCGAAGGCCATGGTATTGGCCACAGGCCCCTCCATCCCCTGGGGGGCCAGCCGGAAATAGCCCAGGCAGTAGGCCAGCAGGGTCAGGCCCCCCACCATCAGTCCCTGCCACAGCAGCCGAAGGGAAAACTTTTGGTCAAAAAGCCCCTCCGAGGACTGGCGGGGAGGCCGGTCCATAACCCCCTTCTCTACCGGCTCCACCCCCAGCGCCAGGGCGGGCAGGGAATCCGTCACCAGATTGAGCCATAAAAGCTGCACTGGAATCAGGGGCATCTGGCCGAAATCCAGCAGAGTGGCCAGAAAAATCGTAAAAATCTCCCCGATGTTGCAGGAGAGCAGATAGTGGATAGCCTTTCGGATATTGGAGTAAATCCCCCGGCCCTCCTCGATCGCCTCCACGATGGTGGAGAAGTTGTCGTCGGTAAGGATCATCTCCGCCGCCCCTTTGGCCACGTCGGTGCCCCCTTTGCCCATGGCGCAGCCGATGTCCGCCGCCTTCAGCGCCGGCGCGTCGTTGACGCCGTCCCCGGTCATGGCAACAACCCGGCCCCGCTTCTGCCAGGCCCGGACAATGCGCATTTTGTGCTCCGGGGACACCCGGGCAAAAACCGAGAATTTTTCAATGTCCTCCTCCAGCATTTCCTGGGGCATAAAATCCAGCTCCTGGCCGGTGACCGCCAGATCCCCCGGCCGGCAGATATCCAGCTCCCGGGCGATGGCCACGGCGGTAATCCGGTGGTCCCCGGTGATCATCACCGGCCGGACTCCCGCCTGGTGGCACCGCTCCACCGCCCCCCGGACCTCCTGCCGGGGCGGGTCCGTCAGGCCGAACAGGCCCAGAAAGGTCAGCTCCCGTTCCACCGTATCGCTCTGGAGGGTTTTGGGCAAAAAGGCCAGCTCCCGCCGGGCCACGGCAATCACCCGCATGGCCCGCCGGGCCATCTCCTCATTGGCCGCCAAAATTCGCCGGCGGTCCTGGCCGGTCAGCTCCCCGGCAGGGCCCCGGACGCACCGCTCCAGCAGCACGTCCGGCGCCCCCTTTACCATCACCCAGCAGCCCCCCTGGGGCCTGCTATGTACGGTGGACATCAGCTTCCGGCCGGAGTCGAAGGGAATCTCCCCCACCCGGGGGAACTCCCCCTCCAGGTTTTGCAGGCCCTCCCGGGCGGCGGCCACCACCAGGGCCCCTTCCGTGGGATCCCCCACGGCGGTCGGCGCCCCTGCCTTCCACTCCAGCTTCGCGTCGGCGCACAGAGCCCCGCAGGTCAGCGCGTCCCGCCGGCGGCCCTGAGCGGGAAGCCAGATCTCCCGGACAGTCATTTTATTCTGGGTCAGGGTGCCCGTTTTGTCGGAGCAGATCACCGAGGCGCAGCCCAGGGTTTCCACCGCCGGGAGCTTTTTGACAATCGCTCCCCGGCCCGCCATCCGCTGCACTCCCAGGGCCAGCACAATGGTGACGATGGCAGGCAGCCCCTCCGGGATGGCCGCCACCGCCAGGGAGACAGCGGTCAGAAACATATCCAGCATATTTTTACCCTGAAGCAGCCCCACTCCGAACATAACCGCACAGACCATCAGACATACAAAGGACAGACTTTTGGAGATTTCCGCCATTTTCAGCTGAAGGGGCGTCGGCTGGGTCTCTCCGTCCAGCAGCAGGCCCGCGATGCGGCCCATCTGGGTGTCCATCCCCGTGGCGCACACCAGGGCGCAGCCACGGCCGGTGGTGACCAGGGTGCCGGAGAGGACCATATTTTTCCAGTCCCCCATTGGAGCGTTGGGAAGCAGGGCCTCCGCCGGCTCCTTTTCCGCCGGGACGGACTCGCCGGTCATGGCGCTCTCGTCGCACCGCAGACCCGCGCAGGCCAGCAGGCGGCAGTCGGCGGGGATCAGGTCGCCCGCCTCCAGCAAAATTACATCTCCCGGCACCAGACGGACCGCCTCCAGCCGGGTCTCCCGGCCGTCCCGGACCACCCGGGCCAGGGGGGAAGAGAGCTTGCGCAGCTCCTCCAGGGCCTTTTGGGCGTGGTCCTCCTGGGTAATGGAAATGATGTTGTTGACCATGACAATGATTAAAATAATGGCGGCATCCAGCCAGTCCTCCCCGCCGCTGGCCGCCAGGGACAGTCCCGCCGCCGCCAGCAGCACCAGAATCATGGGGTCTTTCATCTGCTCCAGGATCCGGCCCAGCAGACCCGCCCGGGCTGGAGGCTGAAGCTGATTGGGGCCGTGCTCCTCCAGCCGCTTTTGGGCCTGCCGTTCGGTCAGCCCGGAGGGGCGGCTGTCCAGCTCCTGAAACAGCTTCTCCACCGGCCTGTCATGCCATCTGCTCATAGGTTCGCCCTCCTTACTGGGATTTCTTCCTAGTTTAGCAGACAGCCTGTCCAGATTTTGGAGAATTCGGGGAGGGGAAAATATTTTCCGTCCCCTGCCGGTACTATTTTCGGGCCAGCTGTGCCAGTTCAGCTGCGGGTGTGCCGTTTTTTGGGCAAGCTGGAAAAACCCGGATTCTCCTATGGAGAATCCGGGCTCCTTCCATTAGCGGCCCCGGTTGGTCATTCGGGGCTGAATCTGGGATGGCGCGTCAAAAGCGGGGTTGGTCAGATAGACATTCTTGCTGTCCATTTTCTCCTTGCACAGCTCCAGGCATTCGCCGAAGCGCTGGAAATGGACAATCTCCCGCTCCCGCAGGAATCGGATCACGTTGTTTACATCCGGGTCGTCAGACAGACGCAGGATGTTGTCGTAGGTCAGGCGGGCTTTCTGCTCTGGTGCAATCACGAAAGTGCAACTTCGTGCAGAAAATGGCGAAAAATCAAGTCAAATGGTGTCCGCAATGCGATCGATTTTGTGTTGAAGGCGTTCCAGCGTCTTTTGCAGCGCGGCCCGGTCTACGT
>CAJUPG010000095.1:5406-6744 GCA_910588455.1 uncultured Oscillospiraceae bacterium | reverse complement strand
CGGCGTTCTTGCACAGCAGCTGGAGCAGGCCGGCGGGGCCCACGGCAAAGACGGTACCCACCATGATGAGCAGCACCACGCTGAACACCCGCATAACGTTCTTCATGCCGCCGCCCAGATAGATACCGGTGATTTCAGAGACGGATGCGCCCTCGTTGCGCTCAGACAGCATACCGGCGAAGTAGTCGTGGACGCCGCCGGCGAAGATTGTGCCGAAGGTGATCCACAGGAACACGCTGGGGCCCCACAGGGAACCGGACAGCGCACCGAAGATGGGGCCCAGACCGGCGATGTTCAGCAGCTGGACCAGGAACAGCTTCCACTGGGGCATGACCACATAGTCCACCCCGTCGTTGACACGGACGGCGGGGGTCTCCCGGTCGTCCGGGCCGAAGGTGTTATCCACCACTTTGCCGTATACAAAGTAGCCGACAACCAGCAGCGCCAGACATACGATGAAACTTACCATAAAAATACCTCCCTTATATTTCGGTCCCCCCGCGTATGGCTCGCGGCGGGGCCGTTTTTAACACTGTGCAAGGCCCTCCAGCACTTTCCGGGCCCTGTCCGCCTCATCCGCCGGAACGGTAATGAAGTACTCTTCCCGGTCAATCCTGCCCTTGGGGCCGAAATTGCGGATGTCCAGCTTGCAGCCGCAGCCCCCCACCGGGGGTTCCACCTCGCAATGCCGGGCCTTTACTCCCCGGATGCCGACGGCTTTCAGGGTCTCCCGGGCCGCTTTCCAGCTTGCCTGGTCCCGCTTGCAGAAGACCTCTTCCCGTTTTTCAAACAGATTCATATGGAATCACTCCTACTCCAGCTCCTGTATCTCCGCCCGGATCAATCTCCCCGCAGCGGAGGCCAGCTGGTCCATAGATCGGATGCGGGCCAGGCCTGTGCCGTAGATGGTCTCCGCTGTCGGCGCGTTCAGATTAGGGCCCATGAAGACCGCCCCCACCCGGAATCCCCGCTGACTCAGGGCCCGGACCTCCCGTGCGGCATCCTCCACCGCCGGGGTATCGGCGTAATCGCGGCCGAAGGGGTACTTCCCGCCGGGGGAAATCCGATGGCTGTCGTTGGGGCTGGCATCGGTGAGCAGGAGCAACAGCCGTTTCTGTTCCGGCGGGCTATCCAGCAGTTCCCCCGCCGCCCGGAGAACCAGGCCGTCCCGGTTCCAGCCAGTGGCGAAGTAGCGGAAAACATTCCGGCTGTTCTCCCCAAAGCCTTTCAGTACCCGGAGGATGGTATAGCCCCGCAGGCTGCAAAAGCCGGACACCCGCACGAGTACGCCGCACCGGGCCAGGCTCTCGGCCAGGATGTACCCCTGGGCGGCGACGG
>CAJUPG010000095.1:0-5396 GCA_910588455.1 uncultured Oscillospiraceae bacterium | reverse complement strand
GGCGACGGCCTCCTGACAGTGCATCCGGGAGGAGGAGGCGTCCAGCAGCAGGTCTACCGTAAAGCCGGGACGGGAGGAATCGGTCCTCCGGGTAAAAACCCGCTGATCGGATAGCACCACCGCCCGCCAGATGCGCCGGCTGTTCAGCCTGCCGCACCGGGCGTTTTCCTCCTCCGCCTGGCTGTGGACCTGGAGGCAGTTCCGGATCTGTTCCGTCAGGCTGCGGATAGCGCTGTGATAGAGGGCGCTGTCCGCTCCAAAGGCGGCCCGGTTCCGCTCCTGCTGGAGCTGGGCCTGCTGTGCCAGACGGCGGGCCTCCTCATTGGGGGCCTGCTCCGGGGTGGGTACCCCGGCGGTATACCAGAGATGACACCCTAAATGGATGCCGGTACATAGCTTCTGCTCCGCCGCGGCCAGCTCTCGCTCGGACAGGAGGGAGGGGCCAAAGCAGCTTGCAATGTACTTCCGATCAGAGGATGCGTCCTCCTTCAGCCGGATTTTCGCCCGGCAGGTATCCAGCCTGGGGCCGCTCCCCTCGTCCGCTCCCGCTCCGCGTCCGACAGAGGCAACGTCGGTATGAACAATTTCCGTGGGCATCAGCCGGGTCATCATCCCGGCCCACTTTCCGGTGAGATGGAACCGCAGGATGGGCGGCGGGCGGCTCCTGCCGTCAAAGAGGTGGAAACGGGCAAAGAGTTCCAGAATGGCGGGAAATAGCTCCCCTTCCTCCAGGGGACCAAGCTCCAGGGCGGCAGACAGACGCTTCTCATAGGGGGTCATCACCGGGGGACGCATCCCCAGCACCGCTTTCCAACGGGCGGACTGCATGGTGTAGCTGAGCTGGTTTTTGGACATCCACTCCTGGCGGGACAGGCTGTACTCCCGGTCGAAGAACTCGGTCGCATAATCCCGGCGCAGGCCGGCCAGGATAGGACGGTGGGGCAGCTCCCGCTGAAAGGCGGCGCTCTCCAGGGCCAGCCAGGCCAAATCGTCCAGCAGGGCCTGCCGCCGGTCCTCCGCCCATGCCTCAAAGAGCCTGGACGGCCCCTCCTCCCCATACCACTTTCGGACACAGCCCACAATCGTATTTAAGTAGAGGTTGGGGGTCCCGTCGGTGTTCATGGACAGAAACAAGGGCTCAAAACCGTAGATTTCCGCCCCGTTCCAGACCTGGTTCAGCGCCCGGCGCTGTCCGGAGGTATAGTGGACAATCATAGGTCGAAGAGCTCCGCCCGGGTAAGCCTGGGGGACACCCGCGCCGCCATCACATCTCGGATCAGGCTCTGCTCGTAGCTGTCAAAGCTCTTGTTGGTAATGCCCATATCCAGGGCGGGGCCGGAGAGGACCCCGGCCGACATCAGGTCAATGGCATCCAGCAGCCCCCGCAGGTCCAGGGCCTTGGTGGATATCTCCGCGCTGTCACACTTTTTTTGCAGGTCGAAGAACAGCTGGCCAAACTGCTGGCGGTACTTCTTCCGCAGGGCCGGACAGCGGCGCTCCAGAATACGGTCCAGATTTTCCGGGCTGATGGGGGGCATTTGGACGACCACAAAGCGGGAGGCCAGGGCCTCGTTCAGCTCCCGGGTGCCGGCATAGCCATAGTTCATGGTGGCGATAAAGCGGGCGGCGGGGGAGACGGGCACCCGCTCGTATCCGGGGATGTCCAGCACCCGCCGGAAATCCAGGGCGGCGTGGAGGACAGCCAGGGCCTCGTTTTTCGCCATGTTGATCTCGTCCAGAATGCCGAAACCCCCGTATCGGGCGCACTGGTAAACAGGTCCGGGGCGGAAACGGACCTGCCCGTCTGTAAAGGTGTCCGCGCCAATCAGCCCGGAGGCGTCCAGGTTCACATGAAACGACACGTTCCACGCGGGGCGTCCGAACACCGCGGCCAGGTTTTCCACCAACACGTTTTTGCCGGTGGCCTTGCCCCCGGTGAGCAGCAGGTTTTTCCCGCACAGCAGCGCGGCGACGGCCTGCTCCCAAACCTCACGCCCGTAGTAGCGGAATTGGGGGACAGGAACCCGCTCCGGCAGCTCCGGGGGATTGTTCTCCCGGAACCGTTTCAATTCCTCCAGCAGTCCGGGGCTTACCCCTTCCTCCTTCAGAAATGAAAGCATTGCCGAAGCACTTCCTTTCCTGATAAAAAGATAGGCCTGTACGGTGTTTCCACCGCCCAGGCCACAGCTTTGGTGATGGATGGGTCACACAAAAACGAGGAGCATTCCTTTGAGCGTTCTCATCATAGCACCAAAAAATTGAAATTTAAAATACTTTATTGATAGTAATAACCATATCTTTTCGATATGATAACGATTGCATAAAAGTTTCCGAGCTGCTCTGGGCGGTCAAAATATCACTTTAACAAGACATTGACAAATCGCTGCAGTATGGCGGTAGTCTCGGCACAGGTGGCCGTACCAGTTGGATTCAACGTTCCATCTGGCAGACCGCTGATGATATCAGAATCCACTGCCCAGCTCCGTCCACGACCGTCTGAAACGTATACACCCTTTGTTTTAATTCGAGAAATTTTATAAAGACGTGTTTGGAGTATGGAAATAAAACGTCAGCCTATGATTCAGATTTGGATAGACACAGAACGCAAAATCGTATCGTTTGGAGTTTCAATAAGGGCAGAAAGAATAATCGCTGCTCCACATGTTTAGAGGGTTACACCTTAGCGTTGACTCCCTAGCTGTTCTGAAACTTTTTCATCGTTTTCTCCGTAGCAATTCTTGAATGGTCCGATACCCCTTGACCCATAATAGGAAAAAGACAGTGGGAACAACGGAGGAAAACGGTTTGGAAAGAGATTACTTTTTCAAGAGCATCTTGGAATATCCGGACAATATTTGGGGGATTCACCCGGCTCTGGTTTGCTGTCCGGCGGCCTATGATGTCCTCCAGTTCCCCTTTGCGGGCCCGTAGCTTATCCATCTCGTCCCTGAGCTCCGGAATGTCCATACCATTATAGTTTCATCCTCCTCATAATCTCTGTCCGCTCCTTTCGCGCCAGAAGGACTTTCCGTTGCTCTTTACATCTGTACATACAAGGCCTATAATAAGCAAACGTATAGGAAAAAACGCATATCATCCTATATATCGCAGAGGGAAAGGAGGTCCATGGGCACAGCCCATCAGAAGCGCCAGCGCCCGCCTGTCAGGCGGGACGACGAGGTGAGGGGAGAATCGAAGGCTTCGGCGGATGCCCCTCCGCGCCAGCCCCGGGCGCGCACATAGCCTACAAAGCCCGCAGGCAACTGCGGAACAAAGAGGCTGTGACCGGGGTGCGAGGTCAAATAGCTGCGAGTTTGCCCTTCTGATTTTAAAGGAGGAAAATTGAATATGTGTGGAATTGTAGGATATATCGGAAAAGAACAGGCAGCTCCTATCCTGATAGAGGGCCTGTCCCGGCTGGAGTACCGGGGGTACGACTCTGCTGGGGTGGCAGTGTTCGACGCAGAGAGCGGCTCCCTGGCCGTTCACAAGGCCAAGGGGCGGCTCCAGGTGCTTTCGGAGCAGCTTCACGGCGGTGCGGACCTGGACAGCACGGTCGGGGTGGGTCACACCCGCTGGGCCACCCACGGCGCACCCAGCGACATCAATTCCCATCCCCAGATGAGCCGCAGCGGCAAGATTGCCGTGGTTCACAACGGGATCATTGAGAACTACACCGAGTTGAAGGGCTTCCTGCAATCCAAAGGGGTGCCCTTCGTGTCGGAGACAGATACCGAGGTGGTGGCCCAGCTCATTGAGTACTTCTATGACGGTGACCTGCTCCAGGCTGTGGGCCGGGTCCTACGCCGTATCCAGGGGGCCTACGCCCTGGGCATCCTGTGTGCCGACTGCCCCGACCGGATCGTGTCCGTCCGGAAGGACAGCCCCCTGATCCTGGGCTGGGGAGAGGGGTGCAATTTCATCGCCAGCGACGTCACCGCCATCCTGCGGCACACCAGAAGGGTGAGCTACATGGAGGACGGAGAGTTGGCCGTCCTCACACGGGAGGGCATCCGGTGCTATAACCATCTGATGCATCCCATTGACAAGGATGTTGTCACCATCGACTGGGAGATGGATGCCGCCGAAAAGGGCGGATACGAGCACTTCATGTTCAAGGAGATCATGGAGCAGCCCGAGGCCTTGCGCCGGTGCCTCTCCCCCCGCATCCGGAACGGGGAAGCGGTCTTTGAGGACTTCTCCCTCAGCGAGGACTATGTCAAAACAATGAACCGTATCTACATCGTGGCCTGCGGCTCCAGCTACCATGTGGGCATGGTGGGCAAATACCATCTGGAGCGCCTCACCCGCATCCCGGTGGAGGTGGCCCTAGGCTCCGAGTTTCGGTACATGGACCCCATCGTGGACGAACACACCCTTGTGATCGTCATCAGCCAGTCCGGCGAGACCCTGGACACCATGGCTGCCCTCCGGGAGGCCCGGCGGTTGGGGGGGCACATCCTGTCCATCGTCAATGTGGTGGGCTCCTCCATCGCCCGGGAGTCGGACCAGGTGCTGTACACCTGGGCGGGCCCGGAGATCGCCGTAGCCACCACCAAGGCCTACACTACCCAACTGGCCCTTCTGTCCCTGCTGGCTCTTTTTCTGGCCAAACGGCTGGGGACCGTCCCAGAGGGGGATTTTCAGGCGATGCTGGCTGCCTTCAAAGAGTTACCCGACAAGATGGAAGAGGTGCTCTCCCGTCGGGACGACATTCAGTATTTCGCCTCCCAGTACTTCCACCACAACTCCATCTTCTTCATCGGCCGCAACCTGGACTATGCCCTGGGCCTGGAGGGTTCGCTGAAGCTGAAGGAGATCAGCTACATCCACTCGGAAGCCTACGCCTCCGGGGAACTGAAGCACGGCACCATCAGCCTGATCGAGGACGGCACCCTGGTGGTGGCCCTGAGTACCTGCGACAAGCTCTTCGCCAAGGCCATGAGCAATGTGGTGGAGGTGAAGGCCCGGGGAGCCAGTGTGCTGGCCCTCACGGTGGAGTCCCGTAAAGAGGAGATGTCCCACATCGCCGATGCGGTAATGACCATCCCCGACATCCACGACCTGCTACTCCCCACCCTGGGTGTGATCCCCCTCCAGCTCTTTGCCTATTATGTGGCCCTCATGCGGGGCTGCGACATCGACAAGCCCCGTAACTTGGCCAAGAGTGTAACGGTGGAATAATTACTCACGCTAAGATGATACAGGGAGGGGTTGTCATGGAACTGCGCACCTTACACTACTTTACCGTTGTAGCCCAGGAACTGAACATTACCCGGGCGGCAGAAAAGCTGAGTATGAGCCAGCCGCCCTTGAGCAACCAGATCAAGACCCTGGAGGAAGAACTGGGAGTTCAGCTGTTCATCCGGGGCAAGCGGCATCTGGAGCTGACCGAG
>CAJUPG010000094.1 GCA_910588455.1 uncultured Oscillospiraceae bacterium | reverse complement strand
TGCTGGGCCGGGTGTTCAACGGCATGGGCCAGCCCATCGACGGCGGCCCCGCCATTCTGGCGGAGGAGTACCGGGACATCAACGGCCTGGCCATGAACCCCGCCGCCCGGGACTACCCCAACGAGTTTATTCAGACGGGCATCTCCACCATTGACGGACTGAACACCCTGGTCCGCGGCCAGAAGCTGCCCATTTTCTCCGGCTCCGGCCTGCCCCACGCCAACCTGGCGGCCCAGATCGCCCGGCAGGCCAAGGTGCTGGACGGCGCGTCCAACTTCGCCGTGGTGTTTGCCGCCATCGGCATCACCTTCGAGGAGTCGGAGTTCTTCGTCAGCGAGTTCAAGCGCACCGGCGCCATCGACCGCACCGTGCTGTTCACCAACCTGGCCAACGACCCCGCCGTCGAGCGTATCGCCACCCCCCGTATGGCCCTGACCGCCGCGGAGTACCTGGCCTTCGAGAAGGGGATGCACGTACTGGTCATTCTGACGGACATCACCAACTACGCTGAGGCGCTACGTGAAATTTCCGCCGCCAAGAAGGAGGTCCCCGGGCGGCGGGGCTATCCGGGCTACCTCTATACCGACCTGGCGACCATGTACGAGCGGGCCGGCCGGCAGATGGGCAAGGAGGGGTCCATCACCATGATCCCCATCCTCACCATGCCGGAGGACGACAAAACCCACCCCATCCCCGACCTGACCGGCTATATCACCGAGGGCCAGATCATTCTGTCCCGTGAGCTGTACCGCCGGGGCGTGATTCCCCCTGTAGACGTGCTGCCCTCTCTGTCCCGTCTGAAGGACAAGGGCACCGGCGCGGGCAAGACCCGCGAGGACCACGCGGGCACCATGAACCAGCTCTTTGCCGCCTACGCCACCGGCAAGGAAAACAAGGAGCTGATGTCCATTCTGGGCGAAGCCGCCCTGAGCCCCACGGACCTGCTGTATGCCAAGTTCGCCGATGAATTTGAGAAGCGGTATGTGTCCCAGGCGGCGGACGAGAACCGCACCATCCAGGAGACTCTCGACCTGGGCTGGGAGCTGCTGTCCATCCTGCCCCGGGGCGAGCTGAAGCGGATCAAGCCGGAGCTGATCGACAAGTATCTGCCCAAGCAGGATTAAGGAGGGATTTCAATGCCTTCCAAAACCATAAATCCCACCCGTATGGAGCTGACCCGCTTAAAGGGCCAGCTACGCACCGCCCAGCGGGGGCACAAGCTGCTCAAGGACAAGCGGGATGAGCTGATGAAGCAGTTCATGGACGTGGTCCGGGAGAACCGCGCCCTGCGCCGCCGGGTGGAAGAAGAAATCATGCGGGCCCACGCGTCCTTCACGGTGGCAGCGGCGCTGATGTCTCCGGATCTGCTGGAGCAGGCGCTGATGTGCCCCAAGCAGAGCGTGGAACTGGAAATGAGCTTCCAGAACGTGATGTCGGTAAACGTGCCCCAGTACCAGTTCAAGACCCAGGGCAGCAGCCAGGGGGAGATCTACCCCTACGGCTTTGCCCAGACCAGCGGCGAGCTGGACGACGCGGTGGACGCCATGGCCCGGGTATTTCAGGACCTGCTGAAGCTGGCGGAGATTGAAAAGACCTCCCAGCTGCTGGCGGAGGAGATTGAAAAGACCCGCCGCCGGGTTAACGCCCTGGAATACGTGAAAATCCCCGAAATGCAGGAGAGCATCAAGTATATCTCTATGAAACTGGATGAGAACGAACGGGCCAATACCATTCGTTTGATGAAGGTGAAGGATATTATCCTGAAAGAAGCCCTGGAGGAGAAGCGCGAAGCGAACAAGAAAGCGCTGCAAGCCTTTTCCGAGGACGGCCAGAGCACACAAGTGTAAAAAATACTGCCTGGGAGCTTCCCAGGCAGTATTTTTTTCCGGCTTCGGACCCTTCAAAACGGGCCGCTTGACAAAGCGGAGCACTGTGCTATAATAACTAACAGATTTTGTATAAAACAGGAGATGGACGAATTTCCCATGAAAACCGGAATTGTGTTGGAGGGCGGCGCTCTGCGGACCATTTTTTCCAGCGGGGTGTGCGACGCGCTGCTGGAGGGCGGGCTGCTGCCGGACTATGTTATTGGCGTCTCGGCGGGCATTGCCTACGGGGTGAGCTATGTATCCGGCCAGCCCCGGCGTAATTTAAAGATTTTAACCCAGTATGTCAACGACAAGCGCTATATGGGGGTCAGTAATCTGCTGAAAAAGGACAATCAGAGCTATTTTGGTCTGGAATTCACCTATGAGACCATCCCCAACGAACTGATTCCCTTTGACTATGAGGCTTTCGCCGCCTACCGGGGGCAGGTAGAGGCAGTGGTGACCAATCTGGAAACCGGTGAGGCGGAGTATCTGCCCGTGCCCCGGCGGGACGATAAGTTCATTCTGCTCCAGGCCACCTGTGCGCTGCCATTGCTGTTCCCCATCTTCGATCTGGACGGAAAGCCCTGTATGGACGGCGGGGCCGCCGACTCCATCCCCTATCGGCGGGCCTTCGCAATGGGGTGCGACAGGGTGGTGGTCGTATTGACCAAAACCCGGCAGTACGTCCGCAAAAAGGAGAAGCTGATGCCCATTCTGCGGAAAAAATACAAGCAGTACCCCAAGTTTCTGGCCTGCATGGAGCGCCGGGCGGAGCAATACAACCAATGCCGGGAAGAGCTCTTCCAGCTGGAACGAGAGGGAAAGGTTCTGGTGATTGCCCCAAACAATACGCTGGGGGTGAAGCGCATTGAGCGGGACACGGAGAAGCTCCAGCTTCTGTGGGGTGAGGGCTACCAGATGGCGGTCCAGCGCATGGAGGAGATCCGGGAATTCTGGGGCAAATAACAGGCAGGGACTGGGCGTATGCCCGGTCCCTTTTTGCGTTATGGTTCGATGTTCCGGGACTTCCCCAGATTGTACCACAGCAAAACAGACGGCGCAGCTTACGCTGCGCCGTCTGTTGTAAAAAATCCATCAATCCGCAGCCAAGGTGAACTGCTCCACCAGCTGCTTCAGCGCGGAGGCCTCGGCGGACAACTCTTCGCTGGCGGCGGCGCTCTCCTGGGCGGTCGCGCTGTTGGTCTGGACCACGGAGGAAATCTGGTCCACTCCCTGGGTCACCTGGGCGATGGCGGCAGTCTGGTTTTCCACCGCCTCCACCACAATATTCATTTGGGTGGTGACGTTTCCGGCCAGAACGCCGGTGCGGTTCAGGGAGTCGGTGACCTTATTCACCACCTCGCTGCCCTCCGTGACAGCGGCCATGGAGCCCTCGATCAGCTCCTTGGTGGCCTTGGCCGCCTCATCGGACTTGGAGGCCAGGTTGCGCACCTCGTCGGCCACCACGGCGAAGCCCTTCCCGGCCACTCCGGCCCGGGCGGCCTCCACAGCGGCGTTCAGGGCCAGAATATTGGTCTGGAACGCAATATTTTCAATGGTGCTGATAATTTTGGAAATTTCCTGGGAGGAATTGGAGATCCGGCTCATGGCGGTGTTCAAATCCTGGACATACTCTATGCTGATTCCCAGCTGCGCGCCGGCCTGATTGACGTACTGGCCCGCCTCCGCGGCGGCGGAGGAGGTGCGCTGAGCGCTGGCAGAGATGTCGGTAATGGTGGCCGCCAGCTCTTCCACGGAGCTGGCCTGATGAATGGAGCCCTGGCTCAGGCTCTGCGCGCCGGTGGACACCTGTCCGCTGGCAGAGGAAACCTGTCCGGCGGAGGCGTTAATCTGGCGCATAGTGCCGTTTAGCTGGACCTTCAAGGTGTGCATAGATTGCAGAATGCCCTGGAATTCGCCCACATAGGCCTCCCGGTGGGCGGACTGAATGTCGAAATTCTGATTGGCCATCTCCGTGAGCAGGCAGCCAATATCGCCCAGGATGGTGTTCAGCCCTTCCACCAGCTCCGCCGTGGAGCGGGTCAAATCCGCTGTCTCGTCCTGGCCCCGAGCCTGGGGCACGGGGGACTGGAGATCCCCCTCTACCAGCTGCTTCATCCGCTGGGCGCAGGCACGCATGGGGATGCTGATATTGCTGGACAGCTTCAGCGCCACCACAATGGAGGCCAGAATGGAAATGATAATAACCGCGATGTTCAAAAAGATACCGAAATAGGTGTCGGCCAGGTAGTCCATCCCGGGGGCGGTGACAGCGACGCTCCAGCCGTCGGTTCCCTCCACCGGGGCGTAGGCCATAAACTGGCGGCCTTCCGCGCTGCGGTAGCTGCCAAAGCCGTTGCTGCCCTGGCGCATATCCGCGTGGAGAGCGGCCAACTCCTTCAGAGAGGAATCGCTCTTGGCCTCCCGCTCAATGTTCTGTGTGGTGATCGTGTCCAGTGTTACGTCGGCGATGGTATCGCCGGATTTGTTAATCATGTAGGCCCGGCTGTTGGGGCTGATCTGGATGGAGGAGACAATATCGTTTAAGAAGGTCTCCGGCGGGACGAAATAGACCACGCCGGTAATCCGGCCCCCATGGATTCCGCCGGCGTAGATGGGGGCGGCCACGATAATGGACAGCTCTCCCGTAATTTTGCTGACCAGAGGCTCGGACACATATACGTTACCCTGCATCGCCTGGATCACATATTCCCGGTCGGAGTAGTCCTGGCCGTCAAAGATGCTGTGGCCGTTCAGACCGATGATGTTTCCCCGCTGGAAATTGTGCATTTCCACCCGCTCCTGGATAATGGTGCGTTTTTCCTCCACGGAGACAGAGGAGGCGGACAACTGGGGAACACAGCCGGTATCCATGGCCACGTTCCGGTAGGCGGACAGTTCCTGCTCAATCCGTTCTGAGGCCAGTACTGCGGTCTGGCACATCATTTGGTCCACTGTTGCGATGGTGCTGCGGTAATTGAGGGTAATGCTGGCGGAGCCTACGGCGATCAGAGCAATGAGCACCGTAGCCATCAGACATACCGTGATTTTCCTGCGAATACTTTTCATCTCAGTACACCTCTATTCATTATCTCTTATTATAAAGGCGTGACGGGGTCCTTGTCAATGAAAACCGAAGATTCCCGCCTTGCTTCCAGGGCGGGAATCTTCGGTTGGTTACATTACGCTTTCCAGAGCCCGTGCAGGTTGCAGTAGGCGTAGACGGCCTCCACCGAGTCCCCTTCGCACAGGGCGAAGCAGGCCGCCGGCTTCTCTCCGGGCTTCAGGGCCTTGAACTGACTGCCCTGCTTGGTTGCCAGGCAGATCCACTCAATAAAGTGCTCCGGCAGCATGGGATGCTCCGCCGCACCCACCCGGACAGACACGCGGCTGCCCTCCACCTGATACACGGGGACGTGCTTCTCCACCGCGGCGTCCACGGTGCCGGGAACGAGTTCCTTCATCTTCTGCCCGCAGCACATCATGGGAACTCCCGCGTCCTTGACTTTGACGGCAATATTGCCGCAGTGCTCGCAAATATAGAATTTCTGGTCCATAGTTTGGTCCCTCCTGTTTTTTTAATGTCCCTTTCACGGGATATTACTCATTGTACCCCAAATACTGCGGTTTTGCAACCGTATTTTGTCTCCCGCGGCCTCATCGCTCCCCAAGAAGCGCCGCCAGCCGCTCCAGCGCCAGGGGCAGGGTCTCCGGGTCCACGCCGGGGTAGCGCACCACCAGCACATGGGGCTGGCCGGTCCTCTGGGCGTAGTCCGACAAAAACGCCAGCCGGAGCCCCTGCGCTTCTGCCGCCTGGGCCAGGTCCCAATCCGAGCGCTCCGTCTCCAGCCGCAGCAGGAAGTGCAGCCCTCCCTCCTGTCCCCAGATCCGGCACCGCCCCGCCAGGGGGCTCTGTTGGATGGCGGAAATCACCTGATCCCGGCGGTTTCGATAAAATCCCCGCATCCGGTTGATGTGCTGCTCAAAATAGCCCTGGGACAAAAACCGGGCCAGGGCGTACTGCTCGATGGCCGGGGAGGGACAGGCGTAAAACCCCAGCCGGCGGCGGAAGGTCTCCAGCAGAGCTTCGGGCAGGACCATGTAGCTCAACCGCAGGGATGGGGCCAGACTGCGGGAAAAGGTATTCATATAGAGCACCCGGCCCGCCGTGTCGATGCTTTGCAGGCTTGGAATGGGCCGGCCGGCAAAGCGGAACTCGCTGTCGTAGTCGTCCTCAATCAAATACCGACCCTCCCCCTCCCGGGCCCATCGCAGCAGGGCCTGCCGCCGGGCGATGGGCAGCACCGCCCCGGTGGGAAACTGGTGGGAGGGGGACAGGTGCATCACCTGCACGTCGCTGCGCGCCAGGGCCTCCGGCGGCAGCCCCCGGCCGTCAATGGGCACGGCCCGGCACCGGGCCCCGTTCAGCCGGTAAATTTTTGCCGCCTTGGGGTAGCCCGGGTCCTCTACCCCGTATACCCGGTCCTGGCCCAGCAGCTGCACCGCCATGTTATAGAGGTATTCGCTCCCCGCTCCCACCACAATCTGCTCCGGCGAGACGGACAGCCCCCGGAACCGGTACAGGTGGCCGGCAATGGCCCGGCGCAGCTCCGGGGCCCCGTTGTGGGGGGTGGCCCGCATCAGATCCGCTCCGCCGTCGGACAGCACCCCCCGCAGCAGCCTGGCCCACACAGAGAAGGGAAAGCCCTCCGTCCCCCCGCCGCCGCTCTTCAGGTCCAGCAGCCAGCTTTGCTCCGGGGGCGGCGCCTCCCGCCGGGGCGGGGCCGGAGGCGCAGGCAGCCGGGGTTCAATCCGATTTACATAATACCCCCGCTTCTCCCGGGCGTATAAGTATCCCTCCGCCACCAGCTGGGCGTAGGCATTTT
>CAJUPG010000093.1:388-6798 GCA_910588455.1 uncultured Oscillospiraceae bacterium | reverse complement strand
CGGCCAGCAGCAGCGGGTGGCCATCGCCCGGGCCATCGCCACCAAGCCCCCCATTATTATGGCCGACGAGCCCACCGGCGCGCTGGACTCCAAAACCGGCAAGCACGTGCTGGAAATTCTCCGGGACCTGTACCGGGGGGGCACCACGATTCTGCTGATTACCCACGACGACGGCATCGCCGCTACGGCCAAGCGGGTTGTGCGGCTGTCCGACGGCAAGGTCATCGCCGACTATGAACAGGAGGTGGATTGGCAGTGAATCTATGGCAGGCCTTTAAAATGGCCTTCAAATCCATCGCAATGAAGAAAACCCGGTCCTTTCTGACCATGCTGGGCATCATCATCGGCGTGGCGTCGGTGGTTATTATGGTCTCCGTGCTCCAGGCCCAAAACCGCAAAAACCTGGAATACCTGGAAAAGCAGGGGGACAACAAGATAACCGTCAGCGCCTATTCCTGGAACGATGTGAACAACGAAACGGGACAGAAGCTCTTCGACTACTGCCTGAGTCTCAGCGACTACATCGACGGCATCACCCCCAACATCGAGATGTATCAGGAAAGCACCATCCAGTACGGGGCGAAAACCCTGAAAACAAACGACTGGTCCAATATCACAATCGGCCCCAGCGGCCGGGAGGACTACAGCACCGTCTATTCCTTGGTGCTGGGCTCGGAGCAGTATGGAATCTGTAATAATTACAAGCTGGCCGGCGGGCGGGAGCTGTCCTATCTGGACATTGAAAAATCCAACGCCGTTTGCGTCCTGGGCTCCAACGTCAAGAAAGCCTTGTTTGGCTACACAGACCCCATCAACGAGACTATCACCATCGACGGACAGCCCTTCCTGGTGGTAGGCTATTATGAGCCCATCGGCATGGAATACTATGAGGAGTGGGACGGCCGGATTGTCCTCCCCTATACCTTCAACCGGATTCTGAACCGGAATCAGCCGATTTCCGACTATACCATCAAGGGGAAAAACGTCACCGCCAGCGTGGAGGCCGCCACCCTCATTGAGGCTTATTTGAAGGGGCTGTTTCCCACGGATGAAAACGGAAACCCCATGAACGGCTGGTACCGTGTGAGCAACAACAGCCAGCAGAAAGAGGAGCTTGAGTCCCAAAATCTGATGCAGACCCTGGTAACGGGGGCGATTGCGGGTATTTCTCTTCTGGTCGGTGGCATCGGGATCATGAACATCATGCTGGTAACGGTGACGGAGCGCACCCGGGAAATCGGCATCCGAAAGGCCATCGGCGCGGAGCGGGCCAGCATCATCGCCCAGTTTTTGATTGAGGCGGCGGTGATCTGCTCCATCGGCGGGCTGATTGGAATCGGCGCGGGCTGCGTGGGCACACTGATCGCCGGGAAAATTACCTTGGGAGAGACCTCTATGCTGCCCACTCCGGAGATTGCCTTGGGGGCCTTCCTGTTCTCGGTGGTTCTGGGCGTCATCTTCGGTATGTACCCCGCAATCAAGGCCTCCGGCTTGCAGCCGGTGGTTGCCCTGCGGGCGGACTAATGAAAAGGGAGAATTTTATATGAAATACAAGCGGTTTCTGGCGTCTCTGCTGCTGATTGTGACGCTGCTGTCTCTTACGGGCCCCATGGCTCAGGCGGCCTCCTCCTTCAGCGACATCAACAACGAAAATATCGCCCTCAACGCCGACATCCTGCGTCTGATGGGGGTGGTGTCCGGCTCCGGGGGCAACCAGTTCAACCCCGGCGGCACCCTCACCCGGGCCCAGTTCAGCGTGATGGTGGTGAACATCATGGGCCGGGGGGCGGAGGTTCCCCGCTGGACCACCCAGACTATTTTCCGGGACGTGCCCTCCACCCACTGGGCCCGGGGGTACATCAATCTGGTTTCCACCCCAATCGGGGGCGGCGAGGACAAAAAGGGCACGTCACTGATTTCCGGCGTGGGAGACGGGCGGTTCCTGCCTGACGAAAAGCTCACCTACGCCCAGGCGGTCACGATTTTGATGCGCCTGCTGGACTACGGCGAAAACGACGTGGGGGCCGTGTGGCCCCAGGGCTATTTGAATATGGCCAACGCCATCGGGCTCACCGAGGGCGTGAAGCTGTCCGCCGGGGACGCCCTCACCCGGGCCCAGGCCGCCCAGCTTCTGGTCAACCTGCTGCGCGCGGAGACCAAGGAGGGCGAGCCCTATTACAACAAGCTGGGCACCCCGGAAACAAACACCCTCCTGCTGGCCCTGAACGTCCGGGACGCGGAGGACAAGGCCGGGGCCATCCGCACCTCCAAGGGCGTCTTTCAGCCCGTGGTCCGGGACGTGACCCCCACCGCCCTCCAGGGCCGGCAGGGGACCATGATCCTCAAGGACGGCAAGCTGGCGGCCTTCATTCCGGACAATACCACCTCCGTCACCATCACCCTGTCCGGCGCGGCCCAGCCCACCTACGTCCAGGGCACCAACAACGTCCGCTATACCATCAGCGGCGACACCCCCGTCTACAACAGCGACAGCAGCGGGGACTCCAAGAACTATTCCTCCGTCTTTATGGATATGCAGTCCGGCACCCAGCTCACCCTGTTTATCGACGGCGGAAAAGTAATCAGCATCTACAACGCGGCGGCGGGCGTGTCCTCCAGCGAGGCCATCGTCATCACCGGGCCCATCAACGCGGCCACCTTCCGGCCTCTCACCGGCGGAGCCACTAATGTCACCGCCAAGAAGTACAACCAGGTCATCAAGCTCACCGATATTCAGATGTACGACGTAGTCACCTACGATCCCATCAACAACACCCTTCTGGTCAGCGACCTGCGTCTCACCGGCGTGTATGAGGGGGCCTCCCCCAACCTGGCCGCGCCGGAGACGGTCACTGTGCTGGGGAATGAATTCAAGGTTATCCCCACCGCGGTGGACAGCCTCAGCAAGTTCAAGCGGGGCGAGACGGTCTCCATTCTTTTGACGGCGGACGGCCGGGTGGCCGGTATGTATCCCGCCACCTCCGAGACCCGCTCCACCGCCATCGGTCTGGCCAGCAAGGACGGGGTAATCATTCCCCTGCCCAACGGCGGCAATTTGACGCTGAAGGGCATCAGCGCCGGCGACAACGCCGACCATCTGGTGACCATCGCCTCCACCGGAACGGGCAGCGCCAATAAGATTACAACCGCCCGCTGGACCGGCAGCCGTCCCACCGGGGCCTTCGACCTGGAAAACATGACGCTGGGCAGCTACAAGGTGGGCGCGGGAGCCCGCATCTACGAGACGGTCGGCAGCAGCACGGTGATTCCCGTCAGCCTGTCTGAACTGCAGCTGGCCTCCATCCCCGCAAACCAGCTGGCCGGCTTCCACCTGAACCCCTCCGGCTTCGTGGATCTGATCGTGCTCAACGCCGTCACCGGCGACGCCTATGAGTATGGCTACCTGGCCAAGAAGATCGATTCCGGCTCCATGGGCGGGCTGACCTATTCCAACACCTACGTTCAGGTCGTAAACGGGCCCAACGGCTCCAGCAGCAGCGGCTGGATGATTACCGGCCAGGACTTCAAGGAGAACGTGATCGGCGGCATCGCCCCCAGTACCCGGGAGATCAACGGCGAACCTGTCGCCCTGTCCATTATCACCCTGGACGCCATCAGCGGGGTGAAGCGCACTGACTTCTTCGAGCAGGACGGCGTGTGGTATGTGAACGCCAACAACCGGGTGTATCAGGTCTCCACCGAGGCCCACTACCGCATTATCAGTACGGACGCATGGTTCGAAGGTGAGGACGCCATGACCCAGATGCGCGCCTACTCCAACGATATGACCATCTATGTGGATCCCATCGGCCACAGAGTCCGGTTCGTTACGTCCAAGTAAAAAAATCCCCCTCCGCCGGTCCAGAACCGGTGGAGGGGGATTTTATACCATTTTTTAATGACAATGTCCGCGAGCCGGCAGACCTTTATTTTTCAATCCCAAAGGCTTCATCCATCTGCTCATAGATCAGAAACTGTGACAGAAACAAAATATACCACACCCCAAGAACCGGCAGCAGCAGCAGCGTCCATGGGGCAAACAGCACAAAAACCACCAGATACCCCAGCTGTAAGATTCCCACACCAAGAACCCTCCAAAGATACTTAGCACAGAATAGCAGACAGTTCCTCAGCCGGATGGACGCCTTCTGCCGGAACAACACTAATTGCGGCCAATAGATTGTGTTCACAATCAGTACCACCAGCAGAGCGAACAAATACAGTGCTACTGTACCCAAGGACGGGGACCGCTCCGCCCACCAGAACAGCATCGCCATAAAGGTGTACACCCCCGCCGCCAGGCCCAGCAGGGCGCCAGGGATCAGGCTGCCCCTCCAGTTCTGTTTCCAGGACTTCTTGTAACAGTCCCACCAGGGCAGGGGGTCATCCCGCAGACCCCGGAGAATGGCATCATACATCCCGGCCAGGAAGGGTCCGGCAATCATGCCGCCCAAGAGAGAGCAGGGCAGCAGCACCAGGATGCTGGAGGAGGCCACACTGTAAAACACCCCTGCCGCCAGAGGAGCGAAGCCCGCCAGGGTAAGCAGGTTGGTCTTCCACCACCGCCCGAACCGGGCGGACAGGAGCTGGCGGTAACGGTAAAAGCCGGTCTGGCGCTCGTTCTCGTTGAAGTGCGGCATGGATGATCTGATTCAGGTCTATCAGGACGCCTATGACCGCTACAACGCGGCGGAATAAATATGTGTAAGGGCAGGGGCTCTGCCCCTGCCCTTTATTAAAGGAGGAACCGTTATGACCAGTGAAACATTGCAGAAGGCCCGGGACTTTGAGTCCCAATACGGCCCCCACATCCCAGACAGTGAGCGTCCCGTTTTCCACGCCACCCCCACCATCGGCTGGATGAACGACCCCAACGGCTTCTCCTTCTACAAGGGGGAGTGCCACCTGTTCTACCAGTACCACCCCTATTCCAACGAATGGGGCCCCATGCACTGGGGCCATTTGAAAACCCGTGACTTCCTCCACTGGGAGCGCCTGCCCGCCGCCTTGGCCCCGGATCAGGACTACGATTCCGCCGGGTGCTTTTCCGGCGGCGCCGTCGAGCTGCCGGATGGACGCCAGCTTTTGATGTATACCGGCGTCCAGAGGGGACACAACGCCGACGGCTTCATTCAGGATATCCAAACCCAGTGTGTGGCCATTGGGGACGGCGTGAATTACGAAAAGTGGGGAGGCAATCCCGTTCTGGACGGAAAAGACCTGCCCGATGGAGGCAGCACCATCGACTTCCGGGACCCCAAGATTTGGCAGGACAAGGACGGGGCCTTCTATGCCGTCATCGGCAACCGCACCGCTGACGGCAGCGGCGCAATCCTGCTCTACCGGGGGGTTGAGAACTGCAAATGGGAGTTTGTCCGTACCTTGGACGCCTGCCACAATCAATATGGGAAGATGTGGGAATGCCCGGATTTCTTTTTCCTGGACGGGAAGCAGATTCTGATAACCAGCCCCCAGGATATGGGTCCCGTGGGCCTGGAGTTCCACGCCGGAAACGGCACCCTCTGCCTGATCGGCGCGTACAGTCCCGCGAAGGGCTTTACCAGGCAGGCCGCCCAAGCCATTGACTACGGTCTGGATTTCTATGCCCCCCAGACTTTAGAGACCCCGGACGGGCGGCGGATCATGATCGCATGGATGCAGAATTGGGATACGGTCAACTCCAAGCCATGCAACTGCCGGTGGTTCGGGCAGATGGCCCTGCCCCGGGAACTGTCTCTGAAAAACGGACGGCTCATTCAGAATCCTGTCCGGGAGCTGGAGTCCTGTCGGGGCGCGCGGGTGGTCCATCAGAACATCCCTGTCTGCGGCGAGATCAATCTCCCCGGTATCCAGGGGCGTATTTTGGATATGACCGTCACCATCCGTCCTACCGGCCCGGAGCAGTACCGCTGGTTCCGCATTCGAGTGGCAAAGGACGGGGAACATGAGACCATCATCCGCTACCGCCCGGATCAGGGCACACTGAAGCTGGACCGCATCCGCAGCGGACTGCCCCGCGATATCGTCCATACCCGCTCCTTCCTGGTACGGTATCAAGAGGGGGCGATCAAGCTGAGAATCATCCTGGACCGGTACAGCCTGGAGGTATTCGTCAACGACGGCGAGCAGGCGGCCAGCGCGGTCATCTACACCCGGCAGGAGGCGGATGCCATTACCTTTGAGGCGGGCGGCTCCGCACTGATGGATGTGGAGAAATACGATTTGACCCTTGACGGGCAGGAGGTGTGAACCGTGGCAGAAAAGCATTATGATGCCGTTGTTTTGGCAGAGTTGTTGAATTATTAGGATGCGTCTGCTGACGCAATCGAAACGCTGCCCCTTACATTTCCCAAAGCGCCGTCCGGGGCTTGGAGGTACAGCTTATAGGTTCCGGGCTTCGTTGCTGGAGG
>CAJUPG010000093.1:0-310 GCA_910588455.1 uncultured Oscillospiraceae bacterium | reverse complement strand
ATAGGCCACATCTTCCTGATTGTCCTTTGCAAAAAAGACCTTCATTCTGTTCCCCGTTTTCGCTGAAATGTCATATAATATTTCGTCCCCATCAGACAATGTGTATTCCCCCAGGAAGATCGTTTCTCCCGCCGCTACGGTCTTGAAATCAACGGGGATTAGTGCCATGCCAGTTTTATCATCCAGATCATCCATATCCCCAAACAGTTCAATCACTTCCGCCTCGGTCATATGGGCGGCCCCTGTGATATCGTCGTTCGCATCCCGGGTGATTTTGATATTGACCGTCCCGGCCGGGTTCATGTTCAGC
>CAJUPG010000092.1 GCA_910588455.1 uncultured Oscillospiraceae bacterium | reverse complement strand
CCGACCGCATCCCCGCCATCCGGGAGATGATCTGCTCCGACACCGTGGAGCAGCGGGAGAAGGCTCTGGCCAAGCTGGAGCCCATGCAGCAGGGCGACTTTGAGGCCATGTACGAGGCCCTGGAGGGCCGGCCCATGACGGTCCGGTTCCTGGACCCCCCCCTGCACGAGTTCGTCCCCACCGAGGAGGAGGACATTCAGCAGATGGCCCGGGATATGGGCAAGTCCGTGGCGGAGATCAAGTCCGTCATTGCCAGCCTGCATGAGTTCAATCCCATGATGGGCCACCGGGGCTGCCGCCTGAGCGTCACCTTCCCGGAGATCGCCAAGATGCAGACCCGGGCCGTCATCAAGGCCGCCCTGGCCGTCCAGGCCCGCCATCCCGAGTGGACCATCGTCCCCGAGATCATGATTCCCCTGGTGGGTGAGCTGAAGGAGTTCTCCTATGTGAAGAGCATCATTACCGGCGTGGCCGACGAGATTATCAAGGCGTCCGGTACGGATTTGAAGTATCAGGTGGGCAACATGATTGAGATTCCCCGGGCGGCTATGACCGCCGACGACATTGCGCCTCACTCCGACTTCTTCTCCTTCGGCTCCAATGACCTGACCCAGCTGGTGTTCGGCTTCAGCCGGGACGACGCGGGCAAGTTCCTGGATGCCTACTATGAGAAGAAGATCTTCGAGAGCGATCCCTTCGCCCGTCTGGATCAGCACGGCGTGGGCCGTCTGATTTCCAACGCCGCCCGCTGGGGCCGGTCCACCAACCCCAACGTGCACCTGGGCATCTGCGGCGAGCACGGCGGCGACCCCTCCTCCGTCATGTTCTGCCACGACATCGGCCTGGACTATGTGTCCTGCTCCCCCTTCCGGGTGCCCATCGCCCGGCTGGCGGCGGCCCAGGCAGCTATAAAAAATCCCAGAGCGACCGAAAACAAGTAAAAAGTTCTGAAAACCTATTGAAATAGGCTAAAATCGGAGCATATCATCGAAAACTACGGATTTTAAGGGTGATATGCTCCGATTATTTTATATGTTCAAGTAGGGTTTACAGGCAGGTTCCAGAGATGGGCGGCACGATGGCACACTATTGACAAATTGATAACAGTTCAATATAATTTTTTTGAATCAACCTACAAATAAATAGGAGGAATTAAAGAATGAAAAGGTGTCTTTCGCTTGCATTGGCAAAGTAACCAAGCATTCAGAAACCGCACAAATATTTCAATGCTCAATTTCAAAAGGGCAGCTGGTATAGGGGAATAGTAATGGAGATTGCATGATTAATTGCACCATGTAATCACAATTATGGAGGCTCAAAAAACGGTCCGACATGATTTGGCGGCGGGCTGACTTCTCTCCCCAGGCGCCTGTATGCTAATTTGCGAAAAGCTCTTGACACCGCCAACTGTCGCCTGCCCAATAAAACAGCCGCCCCCGGAACACTCCGGGGGCGGCTGTTTTATGTCTGTGGTTACATACGCTCAAAATCAGAGGCCGGATGCTTGCACAGGGGGCAGATGAAATCCGCCGGCAGCGGGCCCTCATGGACATAGCCGCACACCTTGCACACCCAGCGCTCCCCGCTCTCGGCGGGCTTGGCCTGGGGCTTGGGCTTGATGTGGTTCTGGTAGTAGGTGTAGGTGGCGCTGGGGTCAGTGGAGAGCACGTCCCCGTCCAGCACGTCCGCTAAAAACAGGGTGTGGGTTCCAAGGTCCAGGGTGGACTCTGTGCGGCAGCTCAGATAGGCGTTGGTCCCCTCCGTGACGTAGAACAGTCCGTTTTCGCCCCGGACGGCGTTCTGGTAGCCGGCAAACTTGTCCGTATCCCGGCCGGAGGAGAAGCCGAAGTGCTGGAACACGGAGAAGGGGGCCCGCTGGGACAGAACGGACAGGGTGAACCGGCCGTCCCGGAGGATCATGTCGTGGGTGAAGTTGGATTTGTTCACCGCAATGGTCAGTCGGTTGGGGGTGGTGGTCACCTGGGCGGCGGTGTTGATAATGCAGCCGTTGTCCTTCGCCCCCTCCTGGGCGGTGAGGACGAACAGGCCGTAGCTCAGGGCGTACATGGCGTTGGGATTTTTCATCGTGTTACCTCTTTTCTTGATTTTATTTGTGGTAGGAGGACCCCTCCTGAATTTTAAAACCCCGGTAAATCTGCTCCAGCAGCATCACCCGGGCCAAGTGATGGGGGAAGGTCATGGGGGACATGGACAGCCGGTCCGCTGCCTCCGCCTTTAGGGAATCGTCCAGGCCGTAAGAGCCACCGATCAGAAAGCACAGGTTTTCCGCCGTCACCAGTCGGGACAGCTCCTCACTGGACCGCTCCCGTCCCTCCACGCACAGGGCCACCCGCTTGAACCGGGGCGGAATCTTGGCCCGGATGGCCTGGGCCTCCCGGCTGAGCGCGGCCTGAATTTGGGCCGGAGAGGGATTTTTGGGCAGCTTTTCCTCCGGCAGCTCCGTCAAAGTGAGCTTGCAGTAGGGGGACAGGCGCTTTTGGTACTCCTGGGCTGCGTCGATGTAAAACCGCTCCTTTAGCTTGCCCACACATAAAATATGTATACTCAGCACAGCAAAATTTCCTCCAGCACCGCTACCCGTCCGTGCTCCAGCCGGAACACCGGCCCCCGCTCCTGTACCGGTGCCACCGACAGATGAACCGGGAAACCGGCCCCCTCCAGCGTCCGGGCAACAGTCTCCCGGGCCCGGGCGGGGGTGTTGTTCTCCTGGGACAGATGAGCCAGCACCACCGCCTGGGCTCCGCCCCGGGCCGCCAGTTCTGCCAGCTCCGCCCCCGCCTCGTTGGACAGATGGCCGTATTTTCCCAAAATCCGCTCCTGGAGATAGTAGGGATAGGGGCCGCTCCTTACCCATTCTACGTCGTGGTTGGCCTCGGCAATCAGCAGGTCAATCCCCCAGGCCGCGTCCAGCACCGGCTGGCTGAGACAGCCCAGGTCGGTACACAGCACAAAGCGCATCCCATCTCCGGCGACCCGGTATCCCACGCTGCCGGGGGCGTCGTGGGAGGTGGGGAAAAAATCAATGTGCAGACCGCCCACCTGCCGGGGCCGGTCCAGAATGGAGAGGCTCAGCTCCGGTACACGGCTGCCCACGTCCAGGGCCGTCCCATGGGTGGCCCAGATGGGACAGCGCAGCTTTTTGGACAGGACCCGCAGGCCGGACACGTGGTCGGAATGGCCGTGGGTAATGAAAACAGCGGACAACTCCTCCGGGCGCAGGCCCAGCTCCCCCAGGGAGCGGGTGATGCGCCGGGCGGAGACGCCCGCGTCGATTAAAATATGAGTTTGGCCGCAGGACGCCAACAGGCAGTTGCCCTTGGAGCCGCTGGCCAGGGTGCATACGTCCATGAATCCCCCTACACATCCACCGGACCGGCCTGGAGCACTTCGATTTCCTGGCAGAACAGGTGGATGATGTTATCCTCGTAGTCAAAAATGTGAAAGGTGCGCTCCGCGCCCAGCTCCGGGTCCTCGTTGACCTCGATGGCGAAGCCAGCCACCTGAAAGTCCCCATAGACAGAGAAGGCGCTGATATTCCGGCACAGCAAAACCACCTGGAGGCTTCCATCCTGAGACGCCAGGGTCAGCTCCAGGTTATGTACCTCCAGCCAGTTGTCGTAGTCGTATTCGGTGTACATCCGGAACCCGTTGAGCAGGTCCAGGGTACTCCAGCTGGAGAATGAAGGGGCTTGTTGGAGAAGCTTGTCCAGATTTTGAATCTTTTTGTATTGCTGGGAAAAGCGGGGGGAAGCTGCGTTCATTGTCAAAACACCCTCTCTGTTTTGAAAATCAACCCGCCTGACTGGTTACCTCGTCGTCGGGGAGATAGACCACCTGAATATCCGCCCCCACGGCGGACAGCTTTTCCACGATCGATTCATAGCCGCGCTCGATGTGATGAATGCCGTCGATGACGGTGACCCCCTCGGCGGCCAGACCGGCCACGATCATGGCAGCCCCCGCCCGCAGGTCGCAGGCGTGGACCGGTGCGCCGGTTAAGCGGCGGACCCCCTCGATGACGGCCACCTTGCCGTCCACCTGGATCTGAGCCCCCATGCGGCGGAATTCGTCCACATAGCGATACCGGCTGTCCCAAACCCCCTCGGTGAGCACGCTGGTCCCCTGGGCCAGACACAGCACCGCGGCGATCTGGGGCTGCATATCGGTGGGAAAGCCCGGGTAGGGCATGGTCTTGACATTGGTGCGGTGGATGGGCCCCGTGCGGCGGACCAGGACGGCGTCGTCCAGCTCCTCCACGCTGACCCCCATCTCCAGCAGCTTGTTGGTGATGCACTCCAGGTGCTTGGGGATGACGTTCTGGATGAGCACCTCGCCTCCGGCGGCGGCCACGGCGGCCATATAGGTCCCCGCCTCGATCTGGTCGGGAATGATGGAGTAGGAGCCGCCCCGCAGGCAGTCCACCCCCCGGATTTTGATTACGTCCGTGCCCGCCCCCATGATGTTGGCCCCCATGGAGTTCAAAAAGTTGGCCAAATCTACAATATGGGGCTCCTTGGCGGCGTTTTCAATGACGGTCATACCGTTGGCCAGCACCGCCGCCAGCATGATGTTCATGGTGGCCCCCACGGAGACCATATCCAGATAGACCTGTCCCCCGGCCAGCCGGCCCTGGGGAATCTGCGCTTTGATGATGCCGTTGACCACTTCGATTTGGGCTCCCATGGAGACAAAGCCCTTAATGTGCTGGTCAATGGGGCGGCCGCCCAGGTCGCAGCCCCCGGGCATGGGGACCTCCGCCCAGCCGAAGCGGCCCAGCAGAGCGCCCACCAGGTAGTAGCTGGCGCGGATTTTCCGGGCCAGGCCGTGGGCGATTTTCCGGTTGCGGATGCCGGAGCAGTTGATTTCTACGGTAGTGCGGTTGACGGTGCGCACCTGCGCGCCTAAGTCCTGAAGAATCTGTAAAATCAGTGTCACGTCGCTGATCTGGGGAATATTTTCGATACGGCAGGGCCCGTTGACCAAAAGCGCGGCGGGAATGATGGCAACGGCGGCGTTCTTTGCGCCGCTGATCTGGATGGTACCGCGCAGGGGAACTCCGCCCCGAACCTGATACTTTGTCAAAATAGCACCCTCTCCAAACAATTTAAGATGGGATTTTCAGATATATACAGCGCAAAACACGCCATAAGTAACGCAGTCATAGGGCGGCTGCTCACGCAGCGCACAATCAAACAGAATTATTATAGCACTATTATATCCAAATAGCAACGAAAATTGCAGGAGTCCGGGAATTTCGTACAAAGCGATAAAAGCCCCGGAAAAAAGCGGCGGGAATTTCCACGTTTAGCTCTGCTCCTGATGCTCCAGCAGAGCGGCGATCAGCTGGTTGGACACCAGGAAGCCCCCCGGGGTCAGCCGCCAGCGGCCCAGGGCGGTTTTTTCCGCCCAGCCCCGGCTCTGATACTGCTCCAGCTGGCGCTCCAGGGGCTCGAATTCCCGGAAAAAGCTCCGGCGGTACTCCCATTCCTCAATGCCCGCCGCGGTGCGCAGCCGGAGCATCAGATATTCCGCCGCACGCTCCTCCAGGGAGACGGCCTGCTCCTGCTCCACGGCGGGGGAACCGGCCTGGACGGAGGCGAGATAGCCCTCCAGGTCCCGGGGGCAGGCGTACCGGCGGCCCCCGAAGTCGGAGTGGGCCCCGGGGCCGAAGCCAAGATAGGGCCGGGTGAGCCAATAGCGCAGATTGTGCCGGGACTCAAAGCCATTTTGCGCAAAATTGGAGATTTCATACTGGCGGAACCCTGCATTTTCCAAAAAATCCACCGTCCACAGATACAGGTCCGCCTGGGCGTCGTCGTCGGGGAGAACCTCCCCCGCCTCTGCCCGCCGGGCCAGGGGGGTGTTTTCCTCCACCTTCAGTCCGTAGCAGGACAGGTGCTGCGGCCCCAGGTCCACCGCCCGGGCCAGGGTGACGCGCCAGCTGTCCATGGTCTGGCCGGGCAGGCCGTAGATCAGGTCCAGGGAGATATTTTTGAACTTGGCCTTTTGGGCGGCCGCCACGGCCTGGACGGTCTGTTCCGCCGTGTGGGGCCGGCCCACCGCCCGCAGTTCCCCGTCCAGGGCGGACTGCATCCCGAGAGAAAGGCGGTTGAAGCCCCCGGCCCGCAGCTTGGCAAGCATCTTGGGGGAGACGCTGTCCGGGTTGGCTTCCAGGGTGATTTCCGCGTCCCGGTCCACCTTATAATATTTTTTCACAGCAGCCAGCAGGGCCAGCAGGCGCTTTTCCCCCAACAGGCTGGGGGTGCCGCCGCCCAAATAAACGGTGTCCACCGGGCAGCGGGCGGCGGGGGCCGCCTGCTTCAGGTGGGCCAGCAGGGCCTTCTGATAGCTGTCCATCCGGACCTCCTGGCCGGCCAGGGAGTAGAAGTCGCAGTAATCGCATTTGGAGCGGCAGAAGGGGATGTGAAGATAAAGGCCCAGCTTGTCTCCCATAGATGGACACCTCATTTTTGGTTTCGTATGCTTCTATTATAATACAAAAGCAATGCTTTGAAAAGTGGAAGCTTTGGTTTTTTAAAAATGTAAAATACGCTTGACACAAAATGTAAAGCGTGCTATACTCAAATTGTAAAGCGAACTATACATCATGAGAGGAGGGACGGCATGACCAATCGAATCACCCAGCTGCGCAAGGAGCGCAAGCTGTCCCAGGCGGAGCTGGCCGACGCGGTGGAGGTCACCCGGCAGACTATTATCTCCCTGGAGAGCGGGCGGTATAACGCATCCCTGCTGCTGGCCTATAAGATTGCGCGGTATTTTGAGCTGACGATTGAGGAGGTATTCTTGTTTGAGGAGGGAGAAGGTTGAAACATCGTAATTTAAGTAGCATTTCCCAAAAGGGCGCACAAAACCAA
>CAJUPG010000091.1 GCA_910588455.1 uncultured Oscillospiraceae bacterium | reverse complement strand
CCCCGGTAATCCGGGTCCAGGATGACCAGGTCAGCGTCACAGCCCACGGCGATGTGGCCCTTCCGGGGGTAGATACCGTTGATCTTGGCAGGCTGGGTGGCCGTGATTTCCACAAACTTCTGCCGGGAGATGCGGCCCTTGGCCACACCTTCCGTCCAGATGACATGCATCCGGTCCGCCGCGCCGGGGGCGCCGTTGGGAATCTGAGTAAAATCGTTCCGCCCTACCTGCTTCAGATTGGCCACATCAATCCCGCAGTGGTCAGAGACTACAGCGTTGAGTAATCCGCTGTTCAGCGCTGCCCAAAGCGCGTCGCAGTCCTCCTGGTCCCGCAGGGCAGGGGAACAGACAAACTTTGCCGCCTCGTCAAAGTCCGGGTTGTCCAGCACCTCTTTGGTGGTAGTCAGATAGTGGGTACAGGTCTCCCCGTATACCCGCTGCCCCGTTCCCTTGGCCTGGAGCAGCGCCTCCAGAGCCGGGCGGCAGGTCATGTGAGCGATGTACAGAGGAGTGTCCGTCTGCCCCGCCAGGTAGATGGCCCGGCGTACCGCCTCCGCCTCAGTGAAGGGCGGGCGGGAGACATAGTGATAGTGAGGGGTGGTTTGCCCGTTTTTCACGCACTGCCGGCGCAGGAAATCCAGAATCTCACCATTTTCCGCATGGACGAACACGGTGACCCCCGCCTTGCGGCTGCACTCCAGAATACGGAAGAAGGTCCCGTCGTCCACATGGAGGGGGGAGCCGTTATATGCCATAAAAATCTTGATGCTGGAAATTCCCTTCTCGGGAAATTGGGCGATCTCGTCAAACATGCTGTCCATGATCTCCGTTACCATGCCGTGCAGGGCAAAGTCCACACAGGCTTTGTCCTTGGCCCGGACGTTGATGCGGTAGTCGATGGAGTCCAGCAATCCCGTCTTGGGGTCCTGGGGGGCATAGTCCACAACGGTGGTGGTCCCGCCCACCACAACGGCGTCGGTGGTCTCATAGCCTGCGGTGTCCTGGTCCCCCACGTTGCACAGAGCGGAGAAGTGGGTGTGCTGGTCCACGCCGCCGGGCAGCACATACTTGCCCGCAGCATCAATTACCTGATCGGCGGGGAGGTCCAGGTGCTGCCCTACGGCCCGAATGGTCTCTCCCTCCACCAGAACATCACCCTGAAATTCTTCGCTGGCAGTCACAATGGTCCCGCCTTTAATTAAAGTACGCACAGTTTAGTCCTCCTCAAAAATTAAATCAGTCTCAGAAAAGAGGGGATATCCCAAAAACTGTTTTTTCTCCGGCCAGCCCCAGGTAGATGCCTTGCTGGTTCCCAGGCCCATATCCACCAGGGCTTCGGCCAACTTGACCGCGGGGGTGACTCCCTCCAGTACCGGCACGCCCAGCCGTTGCTCCAGGTCCTGGGCAAAGTCTACAAAGCCGGCGCAGCCCAGCAGAATGCACTCCGCTCCGTCCTCTCGGACGGCCTTCTCTCCCTCCAGGGCCAGGGCCTCCATCCCTCGCTCCGGGTCCCGTCCAAAATTCAGCACGCTCAGTCCGGTGGAGCGGATGGACCGGCAGAACTTCTCCGCACCGTAGGCGGACACCACATCCTCGGTGACCTTGCGGGCCCGGTCCAGCACAGAGACAATAGAGAAATAGGGCGCCAAAAACTTGGCTGTGGTGATGGCGCTCTCGCAGATACCCAGCACCGGTTTGCGGGTGGCCTCCCGAGCCGCCTGGAGCCCCGGGTCGCCGAAGCAGGCGATGACAAAGGCGTCTGCCCCCTCCTCCCGATCTCCTTTGATGACCTCCTTGAGTACGCCGGGAACTGCCAAATACTCGTCTACATAGCACTCAATGCTCTCCGGTCCCCACTGGGGGCTGACGGAGTAGACTTGGGTGCCCGGTCGGGCGGCCCGGGTTGCGGCCTCCTGGATGCTCTGGGTCATGGATAAAGTAGTGTTGGGGTTGATCAGCTTGATTTTCATAGTCCGTATCCCCTCCTAATTCATTTGATCCGTCTTTTGGATCAGCTCCATGAGTACACGGGTCCCACGTTCCAGGTCTTCGGGAGCGCTGTACTCGTCGATCCGGTGGCTGATGCCGTCCTTGCTGGGGATGAACACCAGAAGGGACGGAGTCAGCAGTGCCATATTGATTAGGTCGTGTCCCGCACCGCTGAACATATCCCTCCGGGTATAGCCCAGGCTGTCGCAGCAGTCCCGGGCCAGTTGCAGCAGGGCGGGGTCGCACAGGGTAGGGGGCTGACGGATTATCTCCTCCATAGTCAGCCCCTCCGGGCCGAAACATTCCAGCAAAAGGGCCGCGATCTGCTCCATCTTCTCCATAGAGCGGTTTCTCAGTTCAATGACAAACTCTGTTTCGCCTGGAATCACGTTTACCGCGCCGGGAGATACTTTCAATGTCCCCACAGTACACACCATTTCAGGGTAAGAGGTACGCACCTGCTCCATCAGCCATGCAATGAGCCGGCTGGTTTTTTCCAGCGCATCGTCCCGCAAAGACATGGGCGTACTGCCCGCGTGGTTGGCCGCTCCCCGCATCACTGCCTGGTAGCGCAGGATGCCTACGATCCCGCCTGCCACGCCAATCTGTTTTTGCTCCGCCTCTAAAATACCGCCTTGTTCAATGTGCAGTTCCAGATAACAGAGGTAATCCTCTGGGTTTTGCTGACAGGCGGCAACATCTGCCAAACTCAGGCCGTATTGGGGCAGCTTGGCCTCTATTGCTGAATCTATGGAAGCGCCCGCAAAGGCTTTGCTCCCAAAGGTTCCCCCGATCACATTGCCTTCCTCCTCTGTGAAGGCCACGATCTCCAGAGGATGCCGATTGACCCAGCCCGACTCCCTGAGCCGCCGAACACAGTCGATGGCGGCCAACACTCCGTAGGCGCCGTCGTAAATCCCGCCGCCGGGGACGGTATCAATATGGGAGCCGATACACAGTCGGCTTCCCTTGCCGGGCAACAGGCCCCGCAGGTTGCCCACCGGATCAATGCTGGTCTCCAGACCGGCCTGTTCCATCAGAGAGCGGACATATTCCCGGCCTCGGTCATATTCCGGGGAGTATGGCAGGCGAGTGGTCCCTACCCCCTCCTGGAAGCCGATCTGCCCCAGCTCATGGAGCCACTGCTCTAACTGCTTACCCATGGCAGCGCCCCATAAAAGCCGCAATCCGGTCGAAGCCCTGCTCCAGACTCTCCATCGACGCAGCATAAGACAGACGTATGTACCCCTCGCCAAACTCACCAAAAGCGGTTCCAGGCACCAGGACCACCTGCTCCTCCTCCAGCAGCCGCATGGCAAAGGTCTCACTGTCCAGTCCGGATTGGCGAATATCCAAGAAAGCGTAGAAGGTCCCCTGGGGCTTGGAGCAGGACAGGCCGGGAATGGACTCGATCCGATTCATCACATAGTCCCGGCGGATGCGGTACTGTTCCCGCATGTGTGCCAGATGTGTCTGGGGCCCGTTTAGCGCCTCGATTGCGGCGTACTGGCAAGGGGTAGAAGCGCAGGCGCTGGTATTCTCCTGGAGCTTGGTCATTTGACTGATGACCTCAGCGGGCCCAGCGGCAAAGCCTACCCGCCAGCCGGTCATGGCGTAGGTTTTAGACAGGCTGTCGATGACCAGGGTACGCTCCACCATGTCAGGCAGGGAGGCCAGACTGGTATACTCCGCGCCGTCAAAGAGAATGTGCTTGTAGACCTCGTCGGCCAGCACGGCCAGGTCAAATTCCTTAGCTACCTGAGCCAGCGCATCCAGAGCTTCCCGGCTGGCCACTGCACCAGTGGGGTTACAGGGAGAGTTCAGGATAATGGCCCGGGTACGGTCCGTCACGGCAGAGCGGATGGCCTCCACGTCCAGGTCAAAGCCTCGCTTGGGGTCAGTCTGGACCGAAACCGCTGTGCCGCCGCACATCTGAATCTGCTGTATGTAGTTGGTCCAGCAGGGCTCACTGACGATCACCTCGTCTCCAGGGTTCAGAATCGTTTTCAGGGCTAGGTAGAGAGCCCCCATTGCCCCGGGGGTCACTACAATTTGGGAAACAGGGTCGTACTCCAACCCCTCAGTCCGTTTCAGGTAGCTGGAAATAGCCTCCCGTAAAGTCAGTAGTCCCGCGTTGGCGGTGTATTTGGTTTGTCCCTCACGAATGGCCCGGCATCCGGCTTCCACCACATTTTCTGAGGCGGTGAAATCTGGCTCGCCCAAGGTAAAACTGAGTACCTGGTCATACTCTAACGCCTTGTTGAACATCTTACGAATTTTGGAGGGTTGAATCAATTTTGTGCTTTCTGAAATCTGAATCATGGTAAAGACTCCTTTCTGGATTTTGCCTGATTTTTACGCTCACGCAATTTTAAAATGGTCATTAAAACCCCAAACACCAAGGACAGCATAGCGGCAAAGACAATCCGGTAGTCTACCGGTAACAAAAAGCCCACGGTGTTGATGGGAATCCAAAACAAAGGGATAGTCTTAAACAGTGTAAAATCTACCAGTTCTCCCCAGTCCACCGAGTTTACCGCTTCCCGGACAGTTACCTGCCTGTTCTGAAGAAAATGTAGGTCGGCATAGTTGCCGCAGACCCTCATCAGTGCAGAGTGGAGTGGGGCAAAAAATAGGTTGTTAGTGCAGCTGGTAAAGAACGCGGCGGCCAGGGCGCTGCCATAGAAGGGCAGAAGGCCCACCTCCATAGCCCGGACAGTTCCCTCACTGAACACCCGGAACGCCAGGGTCACCCACAGCCCTCCAAATCCCCAGCTCGCCGCCTTAAACCAAGTAGCACGATTTACCGCCCATACTCCTTCCAGTATCCGGATAGAGAGCAGTTCCCCTGCAGTGGCATATATTGCAAATTGCACAAAACCGGCTATATAGGGAAACATCTGGTTAAAACGAGAAAATCCTCCCGTTACAGTTAAAAAAACGGATACTATTCCTAGAAAAGTATATAATATCATCCAAAATTTGTCATTTTTCTTCATAGAAGTGTTCCATCCTTATGTGGCTATTATAACAAAATGGGACCCGCACTGATATTCAGCGCGGGTCCTATTTTGCTTCAACCTTCCGCTATAAAAAAGCTTTTCCTGGAGAATTATATACTTCTTTTGTGCCTGGAAATAATACTTTTGTATAGTGGATAAGAAACAAAAAACAAAACTTAAATTTTAGTTTTTACTGCAATTCGTCAAAATTGACTTTGCTGGTGGAAATGGGCAAACATTGAAGCATTTGTACCCGATTACGAACATGCATCTTGGCATAGATACTCTGGAAATGCTTTTTCACCGTGTGGATGCTGATACTCAGTTGCTTAGAGATGTCGTCGTTGGACCAACCTTGTACGGCTAAATCCAGCATTTCGCCTTCCCGAGCAGTTAATCCATATTGGCGGCACAATTTTTCCTGATAGCCTTTCGCAAAGAAATAACGGGAATCTCCCTTTTTTGCCTCGTAAGCCAGACGGTACGCAAAGTGCATACGCAGCTGCTCCAGGACAAAGAGATCCCTGGGGGTAAATGGCGTCCCGCCTTCTTTGCGGTAAAGCCGCAGAAATCCCATAGGTTCCTCGCGGAATGCGATGCATAGCCCCGCAGAACAGCTCAAACGGTTAGGTTCCCAAAAGGTGCGGTATATTGCACTATCCCGGAGGCGGCTGCCCGGTTGTGAAATATCTTCCGCAAAGGTGCTGCGGTTCGTACTGTAAATCATCCAACGGAATGCGTCGTCCTTCCGCGTTTGATCCTTCCACATCTGTATCGACTGGAGAGGGAGATTGTACCCCTCGGTATCCAAAAACTTGAAGTCTCCGTTCTCTGTTACAGACAAACGCGAAAAAACCGCTGCATCGTAGGAAATCAAAAAGGGAAGCCAGCGGTTGAGAATGGCTTTCTGCATCTCCTCAACAGTGTAGATAAAGCTGATATTGTAGGCCACTTCATTGAGTAAAATCCACTCATTCTCCTCTAAAAATGCCATTGCGCACCTCCTCACCAAAAAACAGATAATGAAGCAGTATATCATATGAATAGGTATTTATCAAGTCGCTACGCAGCAAAGCAAAAGATTCGCGTCCCACCGTGAGATTTCATTTTTTATGAGCTGTAGTATTGCGGTCTGCCTATGGTGGCAAAACCGGCTTTCCCGGTAATGACCACGTTGTTGTAGCTGCTGGTACAATGGATAATTTGAATATTGCCGCCTTCATCCCAGCCGCCTACGATGCCAACATGGGTATCACCAGGATAGAAAACCAGGTCGCCGGGCTGGGCCTCAGCCCAGGTGATAGGGGTGCAGTAGGTATGCTGTGCATGAGCGCCCCCGCCGTGGCCCAGGATGTAACTGCCGCCTGAGATATTGTAAAACACCCAATCGGTAAACCCGGAGCAATCCAGGCCGAAGGGCCGGTAGGTGCCAGTAGTTGAGTTGCCGTCCGCCCACACTTTTTTCAGCGTTCCCCAGCGGGAATCCCAGCCGATCACCCTTGATTTCCGCCCCAAAAATAGGTTACTTTGCCCACCAGCTTGCAAGCTGTCTCCACAACGGCCCGGCGCTCCGGGGACAGGTCCGCTGGCAAACGGCTCAGAAGTTCGGTTATGCTTTCCTGCGAAATACTCAGGTCACCCAGCAGATCACCAATCACCCCCAGCTCAGCCAGCAGTTCGGTCAGGGAGCTGTTTTGCTCGCTGTTAAATAAGTAGGCTGTCCGCATATCGTCCGCAGTTTTGGCGGTAATGGTGATATGCAGGACTTTTTCACTCCATGCCGCCGTACTGCCAACCGCTGGATGGTCAATGGTTTCCGGGCTGGAAGTAATGGAGCACATATCCCAAAAGACAGCTTTTAGCCGCGCTACACGGTCGGGCGTAAGAGCCTGTTTAAAATCTTTTGACAAAAATGGCGGAGTGGGAGATAATAGGA
>CAJUPG010000090.1 GCA_910588455.1 uncultured Oscillospiraceae bacterium | reverse complement strand
CTCTTGTCAAGCTCTTTTTTCAAGTTTTTTCGGAACTTGTTTCGCTCAACTTTCCTGGCACAGGGCACTATCCCTTCGCCCACAAGGCTTTCGACCGTTTTTCAACCGCCGTCCCCTGAGCGCTTGATTACTATACCAGATTCTTCCCACGCTGTCAATACCTTTTTTCGATTTTTTTCGGTCTTTTTTTCCAGAGCCCCAGAAGCACCGGTATCCCTATGCCAAACGCAAGGTTTCCTGCCAGTACAACCTCCCCCGCTGCCGGTATAGCCGTCAGTCCCCCCAGGGCTCCCAGCACCAGCGCGCCGGACGCAATCTGCTTCTCCCGCTCGGGAAACAGCCTCCCCCCGATCTCCCGCAGGGCATACAATAGAATCCCCAGCACGATTATGTCACTGAACATCCACAGGGCCGCCACCACGCTCTCCACCCGTTGAAAGGCCCCTGTCACTCCCACGCTTTTCGCCAGATTGAAGAACGGGTTGGTCAGCCGGGCACTTAGGCGCGGTCCAAAGCACCCCAGCACAATAAACTGCCCCCCGCTCAGGGCCGCGCACCCTGCCGCCGCCCACCAGAGGGGACGGCGGGGTTTTCTCGTCTCCGGGTCCACATACGCCTCCAGGAATCCCGCATAAATTCCCCAGCTCAGCATCCCCGCCGCCGGTACAGCCGCCCGGAGGGCCGGCACGGCGTCCTGAGTCCACAGGGGGAACACCCGCCCCGGCTCCGTCTTGGGCAGAGCCAGCGCCAGCACCCCCGCCGCCGTCACCGTCAAAATCACCAGGGCGCACTGGCCCAGCCGTCCGAAGGCGGCGCGATGCCCCAGCCCGATCCAGAGGGCCAGCGCCGCCGTCCCCAGCAGAAAGAACGTCATAGAGCCATCCCGCCACCCGGCGTTCAGCAGCCTCTGGGCGCTTCCCCGCAGGCGCACCGCCAGCAGAAACACCCCCCAAATCCCATACAGCGCCAGCACGAGCTTCGACCGGGGTCCGCCGCTCCACAGAGCGGTCACCGCCAGCATCACCGGCAGGGCAAGCAGGGTAGACAGCCACGTCCCCGGCCCCGCGTCCACGGGGAGAACCTCCACCGCCGGGGCCAGCAGCCCCGCCCACAGCAGGGCCAGCAGCTGCCGCTGGGTCAATCTCTCCTGTTTCAAAGGACTCCTCCCTCCAATTTGGCCTGCACCTGCGCTTCGGCGGTCAGCAGCGGAAACACCGTCTCCCAGTTCTCCCGCTGCTCCGCCCAGCCTCTGGGCCGTTTCATACCGGTCCGGCGGCAAATGCCCACACAGTCCGCGTTCCACTCCTGTAATTGTTCCAGGGCGTCGAGAATACGCGCCTCTTCCCGCTGCTCCAGCTGGCGGCGCAGCTCCTCCAGCTCCTCCCGGGACAACTCCCGGTCCGACTCGGCAATTTTGGCCTCCACCTCACAGGAAATGTGTATGGTATGATCCACCAGAGTGAAGCCGCTCTTGGCGCCGGACATCCGGACCACCACTTTTCCGCCGTTCAAATCAAACTGCAATACGTCCGCCGTAGCCGCTCCGGCCAGCAGCTCCAGCCCCCGGGACAGCTCCCGGTCCAGACAGCCCGCCAGCCGGTCCCCCTTGAACACGGCGTATCCCGTCTCCCGCAGGTCCCCGTCCAGGGCGGGCACATAGGCGCTCCCTTCCTCTAATAAATCGCTCAAAACCTCGCCGGCGGTGCGGGTGGTCAGGGCCACCCCCATCAAACTGTCCGCCCGGAGGGTCTCCAGCCGGCTGTCCGCTTCCTGGCCGCCCTCCAAAGCCGCCCCGGCCCCGGCATTCTGCACCATCCACAGCCGGGTGTTCAGCCCCAGCTCCACATCCTGGGCAAAATACCGCAGCACCCCGTCAATTCCCAGCTTTGCCAGCGACTCCCCCACCAGCAGCTGATCCACGTAGCCATAGAACACATAGCGGTCGCTCTGGCCCTGCATGGCCAGGCAGGCAGCGCTGAGGGAGGGCTGTTGTGCCGACAAAACAAGCCCCTCCTCCCCGCCGGCAGACACGGTGACGGTCAAAAACCCGTCCTCCCCCGCGTCCACCCCCATTGTCCGCAGCAGGGCCATATCCCCCATCTCCCGGGCCTGGGGCAGCGTCCCGCTCCCGCAGCCGGACAGGGCCAGCAGAGAAAGTATAATAATAAGGAGTCTTTTTTTCACTTCTGATTCCTCCGGTTCCGGCTGTTCACCGCGCCGTCCCGCAGCTTCATGTCCGGCAGCGGGGGGCGGATCAAATTGTGGAAGGACAAATAGGGCACTTCAAAAGACTCCAGCCCCGACAGGTGCCACAGCAGCCCCACGCACCCCGCCGTCAGACCGAACAGCCCCCCCAGGCTGGCCAAAATCGCCAGCAGAAACCGCCACAGCCGCAGGGCCCCGGCAAAATCCTGGGAGGGCTGGGTATACCCCGCCACCCCCGCGATGGCCACCGCAATCAGTACCGCCGGTGAGACGATGTGGGCTTCCACCGCCGCGCTGCCCACCACCAGCCCCCCTAAAATAGATACGGTGGACCCGATGGGCCCCGGAAGGCGCAGCCCCGCCTCCTGCAAGACCTCAAACGAGAGCAGCATAATCAGCACTTCAAATATGGTAGAGAAGGGCACCTGCTGCTTGGCGGCCACAATGGACAGCGCCAGCTTTGGCGGGATGGCCTCCGGGTGGAAGGTCACCATGGCGATATAGAGCCCCGGCAGCAGCAGCGTCACCAGGGCGCAGAAGTAGCGGATCAGGTTCAGGGCGGTGGCCACCATCCAGTGAAAGGCCCTGTCCTGGCCGGTTTTGAAAAACTGGTCCAGGGTCCCTGGAGCCAGGTAACCCAGGGGCAGGCCGTCGGCCAGAATGCCCACCCGGCCCTCCAGCAGCCCGGCGCAGAACCGGTCCGGCCGCTGGGTGAAGGGCAGCAGGGGAAAGGGGGTGTTCAGCCGGTCCACCAGATACTCCTCTAAATTGCCCGTGGCCTCTATGCCGTCAATGTCCATCTCATCCAGTCTGGCCTCAATCAGCTCCACAGTGTGCCCGTCCGCAATACCGTCCAAATACACCACGTCCACAGGGGTCAGGGACTGCCGGCCTACGATGTGTTCCTTTACCCGCAGCTCCGGAGCCCGGAGCCGGCGGCGGACCAGAGAGGTGTTGGTCCGCAGGCTTTCCACAAAGGAGTCCCGGGCCCCCTTCAGGGCGGGCTCGTTCTCCGGCTCCCCCACTGAGCGCTTCTCCTCCGTGGCCACAGAGATGGAGAGAGCCCGCTCCTGGCCGGGGAAGAACACCAGACAGCTGCCCTCCACCATGCTCTTGGCCCCTTCGTCCAGACTGGTGCACAGACGGACCCCGCCGGTGTACAGGGCCCCCTGAGCCATAATTTTATAGGCCTCGTGGAGGGGCAGGGAGGCCAGCATGGGGTCCTGGGCCAAGGGCCGCAGAACATAGTCGTTCATCCGCTCCCCCCGGACCATCCCCTCAATCCAGCATAGCTGTACGCTCCGGTCCAGATCCCCGTGCAGAATAATGGAACGGGTGCTGAAATCCGCGCAGTCCCGAAAGATTGTTTCAATGTTTTCCGCCGTCAGCGGCCCGGGAAACCGGGGCTCCTTCCGTGGGTGGGGTACGCTGTCCATAAAAACCCGCCTCCTCTTTTCTGGTTAGTGTTCCAGTCCGCCGGAAAAAAATCCATAAAAACGAAATTTTCCTGTTTACCTTCACGCTTTAATGTGCTAATATAAGGGATGGATAAAAGGCGCAAAGAAAGGAGCGGACCATGGCAAGGGCAGAACGGGAGGAGCGCAGCACCGCGCTCTATGAGACGATTTTAAGCCTGAAGGATCTGGATGAGTGCCGCCGGTTCTTCCGGGACCTGTGTACCCCCACTGAGCTGCGGGCTCTGGAGCAGCGGTTCGACGTGGCCATCTATTTGCAGCAGGGGCTGGTCTATCTGGATATTCTGGAAAAAACCGGCGCCAGCAGCGCCACCATCAGCCGGGTGCGCCGGGCCATGCTGGACAACGGCGCAGGCGGCGTGATGCGGGAGGTCCTCACCCGGGAGGGTCTGGGCCGGACGAAAAATCAAGAAACGGAGAGTTGAGCATGAAACAACTGATGCTGGGCAACGCGGCCGTTGCCCGGGGGCTGTTCGAGGCGGGATGCTGCGTGATTTCCAGCTATCCCGGCACCCCAAGTACCGAAATCACCGAGGAGGCCGCCAAATACGACGAAATCTATTGCGAGTGGGCCCCCAACGAGAAGGTGGCCATGGAGACCGCCTTCGGGGCCAGCCTGGCGGGGAAGCGCTCCTTCTGCGCCATGAAGCACGTGGGCCTGAACGTGGCCGCCGACCCCCTGTTCACCGTGGCCTACACCGGCGTAAACGCGGGTATGGTCATCGGCGTGGCCGACGACCCGGGAATGCACTCCTCCCAGAACGAGCAGGATTCCCGGCACTACGCCCGCAGCGCCAAGATCCCCATGCTGGAGCCCTCCGACTCCGGCGAGGCCCTTGCCTTCGCCAAGCTGGCTTACGAGCTGTCCGAACAGTTCGACACCCCGGTTTTATTGAAGATGTGCACCCGGGTGGCCCACTCCCAGTCGATTGTGGAGACCAGTCCCCGGACCGAGGCCCCAGACCGGCCCTATGAAAAAAATATCGGCAAATACGTCATGATGCCCGGCAACGCCATCCGCCGCCACCCGGCGGTGGAGCAGCGCCTTCAGGATCTGGCCCAGTGGGCGGAGACCGCCGCGGTCAACCGCATCGAAAACGGCTCCGACCGGAAAACCGGCATCCTCACCTCCTCCACCAGCTACCAGTATGTGAAGGAGGTCTGCGGCGATACATATCCCATTTTGAAGCTGGGTATGGTCTGGCCCCTGCCCAAGCAGAAAATCACCGATTTCGCCCGCTCCGTGGAAAAACTGGTGGTGGTCGAGGAGCTGGACGGCTTTATTGAGGACTTCTGCCGCTCTCTGGGCCTGGACCCCGTGGGCAAGGAGACATTCTCCTGCATGGGCGAATTTTCGCAGAACCTGGTGGCAGAGCAGTTAGGTTCGCCTGTACATACCGGCAAAGCCATTGACGACCCCATCCCGCCCCGTCCTCCTGTGATGTGCGCCGGGTGCCCCCACCGGGGCCTGTTCTACACCCTGCGCAAAAACAAGTGCGTCGTCCTGGGGGACATCGGCTGCTACACCCTGGGGGCTGTAGCCCCCCTGTCCGCCATGGAAATGACCCTGTGCATGGGCGCGTCCATCTCCGCCATCCACGGCTTCAACAAGGCCCTGGGCAAAGACAGCGAGGGCAAAACCGTGGCCGTGATCGGCGACTCCACCTTTATGCACTCCGGCATGACCGGACTGGCCAATATCGCCTACAACCAGTCCAATTCCACCGTGATTATCCTGGACAACTCCATCACCGGCATGACCGGCCACCAGCAGAACCCCACCACCGGCTACAACATCAAGGGCGACCCCGCCGGGAAGATCGACCTGGAAGCCCTGTGCCGCAGCCTGGGCTTCCATCGGGTCCGGGTTGTTGATCCCTACGACCTGAAGGCCTGCGATGCGGCGGTCAAGGAGGAGCTTGCCGCCAGCGAGCCGTCTGTGATTATCAGCCGCCGCCCCTGCGTACTGTTGAAGTATGTCAAGCACAGCGCGCCTCTGACCGTAGACACCGGCAAGTGCGTGGGCTGTAAAAACTGCATGAAGATAGGCTGTCCGGCCATCTCCATCAAGGGCGGAAAGGCCCATGTGGACAATACCCTGTGCGTTGGCTGCGGCGTATGCCAGCAGCTTTGCGGCGTAAACGCCTTCCAGAGCACCGGGAAGGAGGGTGTATAATGAAAACGAAAAACATTATGATTGTCGGCGTAGGGGGCCAGGGCTCCCTGCTGGCCAGCAAGCTGCTGGGCCACCTGCTGATGGGGCAGGGCTTTGACGTAAAAGTTTCCGAGGTTCACGGTATGTCCCAGCGGGGGGGCAGCGTGGTGACCTACGTGCGCTACGGCGACAAGGTGGCCTCCCCGGTCATCGACAAGGGCGAGGCGGACTATATCGTGTCCTTTGAACTGCTGGAGGCCGCCCGCTGGCTGAGCTGCCTGAAGCCCGACGGGCAGATCGTCACCAGCACCCAGCAGATTGACCCCATGCCCGTCATCACCGGCGCGGCGGTCTACCCGGACAATCTGGTGGAAAAGATGAAAGCCGCCGGGGCCAAGGTGGACGCGCTGGACTGCCTGAGGCTGGCGGAGGAAGCCGGGAGCAGCAAGGCGGTGAACATTGTGCTCATGGGCCGGCTGTCCCACTACTTCGATTTGCCCGAGGAGGCGTGGCAGAAGTCCCTGGAGGCCATGGTGCCCCCCAAATTCCTGGAACTGAACAAAAAAGCTTTTGCGTTGGGAAAGAACGCGTAACGGAAAGGAGATTGGTATGACCGCCTGGAACGAATTCAAAGAGGCTATCAAAAAGAACATCAAATACCTGCCCCTCATCCTCGGCCTTGTCTCTGTGCTCGATCTGTTCTACCTCGGCTATCTTCTGATTGAGCAGTCCATTCCCATGGACGACTGGTTTGTCCGGGCGCGGCATACTTTGATTAATTTAACTATTTTTCTATCTCTTTGGCGAATTCTTGACCTTTTGGAGAAAAAGAAATAAAGCACCTTATTTTGGAGAGGAATGATATCCAATGGAACGCTACTATCAGCCCGAAATCGAAACCGCCTCCCGGGAGCAGATCAAGGCCTGGCAGGACGAGCGCCTGGTCAAGCAGGTGCGCCACGTCTGGGACAACGTGCCCTATTACCGCAAAAAGATGGAGGAACAGGGCCTCACCCCCGACGACATCAAATCCAGCGACGACCTGCACAAGCTGCCCTTCATCACCAAGGCCGACCTGCGGGAGGCCTACCCCTACGGGCTGGTAGCCAAGCCCCT
>CAJUPG010000089.1 GCA_910588455.1 uncultured Oscillospiraceae bacterium | reverse complement strand
TACAAGCTCCGGGACTGGGTGTTCTCCCGCCAGCGGTACTGGGGCGAGCCCATCCCCATGATCTGGTGTGACAAGTGCGGCTGGCAGCCTCTGAGCGAGGACCAGCTTCCCCTGCTGCTGCCGGAGGTGGAGAGCTACGAGCCCACCGACACCGGCGAGTCCCCCATCGCCAAAATGACCGACTGGGTGAACACCACCTGCCCCTGCTGCGGCGGGAGCGCCAAGCGGGAGACGGACACCATGCCCCAGTGGGCCGGGTCCAGCTGGTACTTCCTGCGGTATATGGACCCCCACAACAGCCAGGCCCTGGCCTCCAAGGAGGCCCTGGACTACTGGGGACAGGTGGACTGGTACAACGGCGGCATGGAGCACACCACCCTGCATCTGCTCTACTCCCGGTTCTGGAACAACTTCCTCCACGACATCGGGGCCATCCCCCACGCGGAGCCCTACGCCAAGCGCACCAGCCACGGCATGATTTTGGGTAAAAATCCCCACTATGTAGGCAATGTGGAGACCGAGGCGGAGAAGCAGGCGCTGCTTGACAAGTACGGCAATCAGGCCCTGCGGCCGGCGGTAAAGATGTCCAAGTCCCTGGGCAACGTGGTCAACCCCGACGACGTGGTCCGGGACTACGGCGCGGACACCATGCGGCTGTATATCATGTTCATCGGCGACTTTGAAAAGACCGCCACCTGGTCCGACGAGTCCGTCCGGGGCTGCAAGAAGTTCCTGGACCGGGTTTGGAATCTCTCCGAAAAGCTCAAAGACGGCGAGGGCTGCTCCCCCGACAACGAGCTGGCCATCCACAGGGCCATCAAGAAGGTTTCCAGCGACATCGAGGCCATGAAGTTCAACACCGCCATCGCCGCCCTGATGGCCCTGGTAAACGACTTCTACGCCAAGGGGGCCACCAAGGGCGACTACAAGGCTCTGCTGCTGATGCTGTCCCCCTTTGCCCCCCATCTGTGCGAGGAGTTGTGGGAGATGAACGGCTACGGCGGGCAGGTTTGCCTGCAAAAGTGGCCGGAGTACGACGAGGCCAAGACCGTGGCCGCCACAACCCAGATGGCGGTGCAGGTGGGCGGCAAGCTGAAGGCCAACATTGTGGTGCCCACCGGCTGCGACGACCAGACCGTGGTGGCCGCCGCCCTGGCCGAGCCCAAAATCGCCAAGCTGGCGGAGGGCATGGACCTGGTGAAGTCCATTGTGGTCAAGGGCCGGCTGGTCAACCTGATTTTCAAGCCCCAAAAATAAGCCGTCATAAAAAATTCAAATTTTCCCCCAAAAGCAATACTTGACATTTGCACAAAAACCGAATATAATGGTACTGTTAAAGCCATACAAATGGCCCTTTCGTGGACCAGCAGAAGCTGGCCGCGCCGGAGGGAGGGAAATATAAATGTCGGAAGTCCGTGTGAAAGAGAACGAATCTTTGGAAAGCGCCCTGAAGCGCTTTAAGCGCAGCTGCGCCAAGTCTGGTGTGCTGGCGGAGGTTCGTAAGCGGGAGCACTATGAGAGCCCCAGTGTAAAGCGCCGCAAGAAGTCTGAGGCCGCCCGCAAGAACCGGAAGAAGTATTATTAACGCGAAAAGCAGCCCGCAGTTACAGAACTGCGGGCTGCTTTTTGTTTCCCTGCGGGGGTGTGCCGTTTCCTCAGCTTACCTCAATCGCATCCACCGGGCAGCTCTCCGCCGCCTCCTGGACCTGGGGCTCCTGTTCGGGGAAAATCTCGTCCCGGGCGGCGGCGGTTCCTTCATCGGTCATGGTGAATACGTCGGGACAAATGCCGGTGCACAGGCCGCAGCCAATGCAGTTTCCGTTTACATGGGCAGTCATCCGGTTCTCACTTCCTTTCCGTTGGGGATAGTGTAACCAGATTTAAGGGTTTTAACCGGCGTAATCTCAAACGGCGGAAAAAACACAGTCCCTATCCGTGCCCGCCGGCGGACACCACAATCTGAGGCTCCCGGACCACGAACAGCTCGTACAGCCGGGTCAGCGCATCCCAGGTGTCCCTGTTCATCTCCCCGGTCTCCTCCAGGCCCGCCCGGCGCTGAAGCCACCGGGCGTTGGCGGCGGACGCTTCGTCATGGGTCCCGTTCAGGTTCTCTTCCGATACCCCCTCCAGCACTTGGGACAGGCTCTGGAACATGGCCTGGGGCAGCAGCAGATAGGAGTTTTGATCTCCCAGGCCGGCGGAGGCTCCGGCGGGGAACCCCCGCAGAGACCGGGGCGGGGCGTTCTCCAGCTCGAACTGAATCCACGCGTCCCGGATGGCGTTCCATACCCCCTGGTCCACCACCCCGGTCACCGGCGGGAACAGCTCCCGCTGAAAGAGCATCACCGCCTCCAGGGTCCGCTCGTCAAACATACCGTCCACCGCCAGCTGGGGCAGAAAATCATATTTTTCTCCCAGCCGCATGAGCATATACTGTAGACTGCATACAGGCTGGTCCAGCATCTCGTTTTCCAGCTGTCTCTTTGCCGCTGTCATACCAACACACCTCCAACGTTGTCGCTTTGCCCCAGCTCCAGTGGGAAGCCGGGATATTGGCCCAGACGGACCATGGAGCCCTGGGAGGAGCCGGAGCCCTGGGCCGCCATCGCCGCCGCCACCGGCTCTCCCATACGCACGGTATCCCCCCGCATGGCAAAGTTAATGGGCAGAAAATCGTTGTACAGAGCGTACCAGGTCCGCCCCCCCACCACACCGTCGGGCTCCAGACCGGCGGCGTTCTGCACCGCCCGGACCGCCCGGGTGGTGGAAGGACCAAAGCTTCCGTCGATGGTCACGGGGGGGATCGTATTGTAGAACTGGGACACCATGGAAAGCATATATTGCAGCGCCCGCACGTTCTCCCCCTGGTCCCCTTCCCGCAGGGTGCCGGGGTATTGGAAGCTGGTGAACTGCTGTCCCTCGCTGATCAGCTCCGCCAGCCGGGCGGTCCCCACGTAGAGGTACGCCAGTTTGTACCAGGTGGCCTTGCCCACCACCCCGTCCACCGTCAGGTTGAAGATCCGCTGGAACTGGCGCACCGCCTCTTCCGTGGGAGGGCCGAACACTCCGGTGACCGGCCAGATTTTCGGGATGGCGGGATAGCTGCGGGACACCCGGTTCAGGGCGCTCTGGAGGACCAGAACGGAGTTGCCCGTGTCCCCCAGTCGCAGGGGCGCGCCGGGGTAGGAGGTCTGCAAGTCCTGGATAGGGGCGTCCACCACCAGCTCGATATCGTCGCCGTAATAGCGGCGCAGAATTTCCATGGAGTTGTAGCCCTGCTGGGCCATCTCCTGGCTGCCCCACTGGGACAGCCCGCTGCAGGTGCTGGTGGTGCCGTTGCAGAATTTGGCTGCCAGGGGCTCTACAAAGCCCACCCGGCGGATGTAGTCGTTAAAAATCTCGTCCACAATCTGGGAAATATTCTCGAAAATGTTCCGGCCCCGAATAAATTTCTGGTCATAGGCCGTGGTGGACGTGATTTGAAAGTCGTAACCCCGGCTGGGGTAGAACTCGGTGTACACCCGGTTCAGGGCAAAGGAAATGATCGCCAGCACGTTGGCCCGGATGGCGGCGGGCTCCCAGGTGGGGTAGATCTCGCTGGAGGCCACATTTTTTACATAGTCCGGGAAGGTGACCGTAACATTTTCCGCCCACTCGTTGGGCAGCCCCATATGTACCGTAATGGTAGTGGGGACATAGGGAATTATTACCGGCATGGCACCCTCACAGATTCTGCGGGGGAATTTCCCGCACACCGCACTGAAAGAGCTCGGTTCCGCTTCCGCTTAAGGGACACAAATCCATGCTCTGTATAGTCTCCACACCGGGAAAAACCTGCACCCCTTCCACCAGGAGCATGGCGTAGTTGGGATGCTCCGCCCAGATGTCGCACTGGGCGAAGGGGGGACCGGGGATGTTGTTGGGGTGGGTGCTCTCCGCCAGGGGCGGGGTCTCCACGGTGATGGGCCGGATTTTTCCGCTGCTGTCGGTGCTTTGGATGGAGAGAAGGTCGTATTTGCCGGAGGGCGCCCGCTGAACCACCACCACGGTGGCGTCCCGCACCGGCAGCGCCGCCCGGGAGGTGTAGACCTGCACCTGCAAGGTTCCTGTTGTGTTGTCCATAATTGCCTCCTTTTGGCGGCAGGGAGCCGCCTGCTACTTCAGCGTATGCGGAAGGAGGCGGGGGAGTGCATTTCGCAGTCTGCCCGCAGGGGCGGCCAAGGCGGAGCAAATCCGCCCCAAAGCAACAGTTTACAAAAAATTCATAGCGATTACACGATTTTGACTTATTTTTTTAGTATCCTATGCCCGTACCCAGTTGATACAAAGCATCTCCTATTTCTCCCTCTCCTTTACAACACACAAGCAAAAGCCCCAGCCGGTTCGGCTGGGGCTTTTGCTGTTCAGGCTTCAGGGCCAGAGAATCTCGTCTTGTTCCGGACGGGCGGCCCGGGTCATAAGGCTGTCCACCACCGTGTGGGGGTCCCGACCCTCATAAAGCACCTCATAGGCCGCCTGGGCGATGGGCATCTCCACCCCGGCCTTCCGGGCCAGAGTCCTGGCGTTGGCGGCGGCGTAGTAGCCCTCCACCACCGCGCCGATCTCCTTCACGGCCTCCTCCACCGGCTTGCCCTGGCCGATCAAAATGCCGCAACGGCGGTTCCGGGAGTGCATGGAACAGCAGGTGACGATCAGGTCCCCCACTCCGGCCAGACCGGTAAAGCTCTCCCGCTGGCCTCCCAGGGCCACCCCCAGCCGGGCCATCTCCGTCAGCCCCCGGGTCATGAGCATGGCCTTTGTATTGTCCCCGAAGCCCATGCCGTCGCAGCAGCCGGCGCACAGGGCGATAATATTTTTCAAAGCGGCGCAAATCTCTGTCCCGGTTTTGTCGGTGGTGGTGTACACCCGGAAGCGCTGGTTCATAAACAGGCTCTGCACCGACTGGGCGTGGTCCGGGCTGTCGGCGGCGGCCACCACCCCGGTGGGGATTCTGCGGCCCACCTCCTCCGCGTGGGAGGGCCCGGACAGCACCACCACCGGGCACTTGCCCTGAAGCTCCTGCTCAATGACCTGGCTGAGACGCAGGGAGCTGTCCTTCTCAATGCCCTTGGAGACGGAGATAATAATGGTCCCCGGATCAGCCAGCTCCCGCAGCTGGGCGGCGGTGCCGCGCACGGCGAAGGAGGGGGTGGCCAGCACCACCGCGCCGCAGCCCTTCACGCAGGACATATCCGTGGAAAACTGGAGGCTCTCCGGCAGGGCGACCCCCTTGAGCATGGGATTTTCATGGGTCTCCCGCAGGACCGCCGACTCCTCCTCCGTGTACGACCAGAGGGTGACCTCATGGCCGTTTTCCAGCAGCAGCAGGGCCAGAGCCGTCCCCCAGCCGCCGCTGCCCAGAACTGTGATTTTCATACAAAAACCTCCCGATTCAAGATTTTTTATGGAGTGTAAATTTGCTCTCCGTCCCCGTCAGCAGCCGGTGGATGTTCCCCCGGTGCATATACAAAATCAATCCGCCGATCAAGATTGCCAGAAGGGTCAGTACCCAGTTCTGGTATACGAACCAGGTGGCGAAGGGGAAGGAGGCTCCCGCCCAGCAGGAGCCCAGGGAAACATACCGGGTCAGGACGGCCAAAAGGATAAAGCCCCCCCAGACCACCAGGGCAATGCGCCAGTCGATCATAATGGCGATGGTCCCGCCGGAGAGAATCCCCTTGCCCCCCTTGAAATGGAACATACAGGGGAACATATGCCCCAGCAGGCAGAACAATGCCGCCCAGTATTTGACCAGGATGGGGGAAAACATTGGAATGGAGAACTGCGCCCAGACGGCCAGCCCTACCTCAATGGCCAAAACAGCCTTTAAAACATCACACAAAATAACGACCAAGGTCAAAAAACCGCCGAATGTGCGGAAAAAGTTCGTAAGTCCCGCGTTCCCGCTGCCGTGCTTGCGCACGTCATCCCGCAGGATATACTTGGAGACAATAACCGCCCCGTTAAAGCAGCCGCAAAAATAGGCAATTACTGCAATCAGCAGTAGAGGAGGGAGCATATAAAGAATCAGTGCCGGCCAATTTACAGTTTGCACAGCTTACCCCTCCTTTTCCCCCCGCTCCCGGACCGTCAGGCGCACCGGGGTGCCCTCCAGACCGAAGGTAGAGCGGATCTGATTTTCCAGGTAGCGCTGGTAGGAGAAATGAAACAGCCGCGCGTCGTTGCAGAAGCAGACAAAGTGGGGGGGCTTGATGCCCACCTGGGTCATATAGTAGATTTTCAGCCGCCGGCCCTTGTCCGTGGGGGGCTGGACCCGGGTGGTGGCGTCGGCCAGCACGGAGTTGAGCATCCCGGTGGTAATACGCATGGCGGCCTGGTTGTTCACATAGTTGATGAGCTCAAACAGCCGGTCTACCCGCTGGCCCGTCAGGGCGGAGATGAACACAATGGGGGCGTAGGTCATGTAGGACAGGTCCCGGCGCACGTCCTGGCGCATTTTGTCCATGGTCTTGCCGTCCTTCTCAATAGCGTCCCACTTATTCACCACGATGATGCAGGCCTTTCCGGCCTCGTGGGCCAGCCCGGCCACCTTGGTGTCCTGCTCGGTCACGCCCTCCTGAGCGTCGATCAAAATCAGGCACACGTCGCTGCGCTCGATGGCCATAGTCGCCCGGAGGACGGAAAATTTTTCGATCCGGTCGTCCACCCGGGATTTTTTCCGCATTCCGGCGGTGTCGATGAACCGGAATTTGCCCTGCTCGTTCTCAAAGAAGCTGTCCACCGCGTCCCGGGTGGTGCCTGCCACATCGGAGACAATCACCCGCTCCTGGCCCAGGATTCGGTTCACCAGGGAGGATTTGCCCACGTTGGGCTTGCCGATGATGGCGACCTTGATGGAGTCGTCCTCTTCCTCCTCCCCTTCCTCGGGGGGGAAGTGCTCAAAGCACGCGTCCAGCAGGTCGCCGGTGCCGTGGCCGTGGACGGCGGAGACGGCGATGGGG
>CAJUPG010000088.1 GCA_910588455.1 uncultured Oscillospiraceae bacterium | reverse complement strand
CCATCCCCACGTGGAGCGGGGCGGGCACCAGAGCCTGGCGGCTTGGCCCCTGGGAGAGCAGCAGGGCGTAATTCCAGCTGTATTTAATCATGTCCTCGGTGGTGCCGGCGGTGCCCTGGATGGTGTTGGTGCTCACGCCGCTGATGGCGGCGGACAGCAGTTCGGACAGCATGGTCTTGGCGGTGCCCGGCTCTCCCACCAGCATCAGGCCCCGGCTGCCGGTGAGGGTGATAATGCACCGCTCCACCAGCGCGTCGTTGCCCAGGTATTTTTTGTTGACGGCAATCTCCCGGCCCTGGTACGCCAGGGGCTTTTTCCGGCCCAGGATAAAATCCCGGACGGCCCTGGGACTCAGCTTCCAGCCCAGGGGCTTGCGGCTGCCGGCGTCCTCCGCGGCCAGCGCGGCCAGCTCCGCCGCGTAGCGCACCTCCGCCTGGGGACGGATGCTCTTTCCCTGTTCCATATTGTGTTCCTCCTTCATATAGGGTAAAAATGCGCGGGCGCGGAGAGGCATTCCCTCTCCGCGCCCCTGCCGGGTGGATGAAATCAGTCCACAAAGACCGAATTGTACCGCTCAATGCACTTACTCAGCGTCTCGGAGACGTGTGCGATGGAGCCAAGGGGCGCGCCCGAATGGCTCAGGTCCGGGACCTTGCCGCTCTCCGCCTGCTTCATCATCCAATCCAGGGCCTGGATCAGCGAGTCCAGCAGGCCGTCGAAGGGCCGGGAGTTGGACAGGGATTCCTGAATCAGCTGGTCGTTGTCCGCTGTGGCCGCGTCGAAGTCGGCCACCACCTGGACCAGCTCGTCGTACAGGGGCCGGACCTGGCTCAGATCCATGTCGTTGATGTTCTCATCGCCGACTCCCTGGTCGTAAATCACATCGAGAATCTCCTTGCCGATGGAGATGGCCCGGCTGGCGTTGTAGATAATCAGCCGGCCGTCGGCCTTCATCTGCTCCTCCTCTTCCGTCCGGCGCTCCGCCCCCATGGCGGCCACGGCGTCCATAAACGCATAGCCCAGGCTTTCCACGGTCTCAGCGTTGGCGTAAATCGCGGCGTGGTACTCCTTGGCCTTCTGGTACTGGTTGTCCGCGTAGTCATAGCTTCCGCTGATGGAGGAGCAGGCCTCCATCACCGCCGCAAGAGGCTCGGCCAGGTCCTTCACCAGCTGATCCATCTCGCCGTAGCTGGGCTCCATGTCCGCCAGATACAGGCAGTCCTCTATGATGTCCGTGTTCTTGCCGTACACCCGGTAGCCGTAGGTCAATCCCGTATCCGGAAGCAGGCTGAACTCCTCCTCATAGCCCACAACCTCAAAGTAGTAACCGACGGAGTCCAGAATGTCCACCAGGTCGTTGTTCAGCTCCACATAGTAGTTGAACTTAATCATGTCCATCTCTTCCAGCGTGTAGGGGTTTTCCTCCTCCTGCGGCTGGTCCGGGACAGAGGACGCGGGGGGCTCGGCCAGGGGTTCGCTGGAGCTGTCCGACGGCTTGCCGGAGCCGTCCCCGCCTCCGCCGCAGCTGCTCAGAGCCAGAACCAGTGCCAGCAGAATGGCCGTCAGCCTTGTGTATTTCTTCATGTCTCTTCCTCCTGAAATTTTGTATTTATTCAAACGGGTCAATCTCCGGTAAATTCAGGGCGAACACGTCCCCCAGCTCCGCCAGCAGCGTCGGGTAAGCCTCGTCCTGCTGGTCCAGCAGGTAGACAATCTGGGCGGACAGATAGTAACCCTCCTGTTTGTAGTCGGCGTACAGAAGGGCAATGTGCGGCTTGCCGCCGTCCATGTAGACCACCCGCTGAAGGGCAATGTCATAGCTCTCCACATATTCGACCTCCGCCACGCCCTCCAGGTCGATTTCCACCCGGCCGGACAGCTCCTCAAAGACCTGGGCCACCGCGTCCCGGGCGTCGCCGTCCGTCTGGGCCATGGTTACGGTGACCTCCATGCCGTGGGCCCTGGACCGCAGGGCATAGCCGTCGTTTAAAAATTCCGGATTCTCGCTGTAGGGCACATAGACGTCCACAAAGGCCTCGTGGCCGAACATCTCCTCCGGGGCCTTGACATAGCCCGCGCCGATGTACTGGTAGCCCATTTCCGCCGCCTGGTGATACAGCTCCCGGTAGTTCTCCGGGGTGATTTCCGAGAGCTGGACGCTTTCGAGAATATACAGAATGTTGCCCTTGATGACATTTTCATCCGCCTTGTCCCGCTGCTGGCCCCGGACTGTAATCAGGGTCCCGCCCTCCGCCAGGGCCACCCCCATGTGAATGGCTTTGCCGTCCTTGAAGCGCAGGGACATAATCTCATACTGATACGTTTTCCCGTCCGCCGCCGTCATAGGAACCAGGGTGGTCCCCTCTCCCGCGTGGGCGAACTGGAAGCCGTCGTACTGGGAGGAGGTTCGGTAGGCGCTGATGAGGTCCACCAGAACCGCAACGGCGACCTCCTCGTCCGCGCCGTACTGCACGCTTACGGTGTAGTCGGTGTGGGTGTCGGTGTCGTAGAAGGAATTTCCAGAGGATGAGCGGAAGCTGCTGTCTATCTCATAGGCAACGCCCTGGTCCAGCAGGTAGACGTCGGTGTTCTCCGGGACCCGGGCTCTCTGATCCCAGGGCTCCGTCTGGCGGCCGGGCGCCGCCGTGGAGGGTCCCTGGAGCGCGCCGTCCAGCACCTGTCCCCCCACAAAGCCCGCCGCACCGGCCGCCAGAGCCAGCACCACTGCCGCCGCCAGCAGGCTTGTGCGCCAGGGCATGGGCTCCTGGCAGCGCTCCATGCCGGGGGCCGGCGCAAAATCCGGGTAGGCCTTGGCGATGGTCACTTTTTTCCGCTTCCCGCCGCCGCCGGAATAGGTTCCCTTCCAGCACCACTTGTTTTCCTTGGTGATTTCCAGGTCCGTCAGAGGCAGGACCATCAGGCTCAGATTGCTGCCGGGGGGAATCTGCCCGCTGGTGAGCAGGGAGATGGCCCGCTGCACCGAAGCCTGGCACTGGGCCTGCTCCTCCGGAGACAGGATTTCCCAGCGCATCCCCCGGAGGGGCATCGTTTTTTTGCTGAACCGGTAGGTGTCCAGCCGGTTCAGGCCCATCAGATTCACCCGCCAGAGGGTCCCGGCGGCCTTGACAAAGACGAAGGTGGAGGCCGCGCCCAGGGAGATCAGCGGGGCGGCGGCGCATACCATCACAAAGGAGCTCAACACGCAGGCCAGCGCGGCCATGGACAGGGGGATCAGGCCGTCCTGCTGGATGGCAGCTACCAGCAGAGCCAGGCCCACCAGCAGTCCGGGCATCATGGACAGCGACGCGCTGAACCGGGCGCCCCGGGTCCACTTCATCACCCCGGGGTAGAACACCGCGGGCTCTTCCAGCGCACCGGAGGCCTCCGCCGCCGTCAGGACCGGGGGCAGATCCGGCATCTCGGTGCTCTTCAGCCCGTTCCAGATCGTGGGCACCGCGCCCAGCAGAGTGAATAAGTACAGCATAATCAAGTCGCCCCAGTAGGGTCCGCTCTCAATCCTGCCCCGGTCCAGGAGCCCGGGAATCTCTTGAAACGCCTCAAAGATTCCCGCGTGGAGCACGTCAGCCAGCGCCACCGCCCAGATCAGCCGATGGGCCAGATAGGTCATCACCAGAATCAGCAGGGAGGAAATCAGCGCCCCCTTTTTGGTCAGGCTTCCCCCCAGCAGTTCATAGCCCTTCAGGGCGCACACCGCCATCACCAGTCCCGACACAGAGGCCACATAGCCCAGCTGTCCAATCAGAACCGCGCAGGCCACCCCAATCAGCGAGCCTAAAAACGCTCCGACAATCCCGGCTGGCACATTCTCTCTTTTTTTCTGTTCCATTGCGCATCACTCCTCTTGATTTTGGGTGTTCCGCAGCATATGCCCTCCGCTTTTCCGGATCAATCGTTCAGCTGCTTTCCCCGTTTTTGCATCGTTGATCGGGACCCCCTGAAGCCTGGATGGGTTCCTCTCTTTTTTGAATGACTTGCGTCTTCATTCTACTCGCTCCTTTGCTTTTTTTCAACCGGTTTTATAAAAAAAGAAGTAACAGCATGGCGCTGCTGCACCAAGCTGTTACTTCCCTCCGAAATATCAAAATGCTCTTTATGCGCGGAAACCCCTGGATCTGTTGACCATCCAAGTTTTTTCAGCGCATTCAACCGGACCGTGCCGGTCAATCCTGGCCGTAATACGCCCCGGGGCCATGCTTGCGGAAGTAGTGCTTATCCTGAATCCGCTGGGGAGCCGGCCCCGCTGAGGGCTTTACCTGCCGGGTGAGAACCGCCATTTTGGCTACCTCCTCCAGCACCACCGCATGGTACACCGCCTGGGCCGGGTCCTTGCCCCAGGTGAAGGGGCCGTGGCTGGCACAGATTACCCCGGGGACCGCTGTGGGCTCAATGCACCGCTCCCGGAAGGTCTCCACGATCACAACGCCGGTATTTTTCTCATACCCCTCCTCCAGCTCCGTCTGGGACAGATGGCGGGCGCAGGGGATGGAGCCGTAAAAGTAGTCGGCGTGGGTGGTGCCGAAGCAGGGGATATCCTCCGCCGCCTGGGCCCAGGCCACCGCATGGGAACTGTGGGTGTGGACAACCCCGCCCACCCCCGGAAACGCCTTATAGAGCTCCAGGTGGGTTTTGGTGTCGCTGGAAGGCTTCCATTTGCCCTCCACCCGCTCGCCGGTCTCCAGGCGGACCACCACCAGATCCTCTGGGGTCATTCCCTCATACTCCACCCCGGAGGGTTTAATCACCACAAGGCCCTGCTCCCGGTCGATGCCGGAGACATTGCCCCAGGTAAAAGTGACCAATCCGTATTTGGGCAGCAGCATATTCGCCTCAAAAACCCGCTGTTTCAATTCTTTCAACATAGGGCACACCTCTTATTTCAGCTTCCAGGCCAAATCGGACAGGAACAGATCGTGCTCCAGGCTGTCTACGGTGGTGTCCTTTGTGATGTGCACAAACTCAATCTCCAGCATGGCGCACCAGTCCTTCATCTGCTCCGCCGTCACGTCGTAGCTCATCACCGTGTGGTGGGCGCCGCCGGCGGTGATCCAGCACTCCACCCCGGTGGTCAGGCTGGGCTCGGCCTGCCACATTACCCGGGCCACCGGCAGGTTGGGCATGGGCAGAATGGGCTTGACACAGTGGACGTCCTGGCAGATCAGGCGCAGCCGCCCCCCCATATCAATGAGGCTTACCACAATGGCGTCCCCCTCCTTGCCCTCGAAGACCAGCCGGGCGGGGTCCTTCTCATTCATGCCGATGCCCAGCGGATGGGTCTCAATCCGGGGCTTTCCGGCGGCGCAGCAGGGGCAGACCTCCAGCATATGGGCCCCCAGGGAATACTCCCGGCCCTCCACCAGATGGTAGGTGTAGTCCTCCATAAACAGAGAGCAGCCGTTTCCGTTTTCCCCCATAGCCTTCAGGATGGCAGTCATAGCGGACACCTTCCAGTCCCCTTCGCCGCCGTAGCCGTAGCCCTGGGCCATCAGGTGCTGGGAGGCCAGGCCGGGGAGCTGATCCATGCCGTACAGATCCTGGAAGGTGTTGGAGAAAGCCCGGCACCCCTCCCGGTCCATCATTTTCTGAATGGCAATTTCCTCCCGGGCCTGATATCGGATCGCGTCCAGGTTGTCCGTAGCGATGTCGTAGCTGGCCTGATAGACTTCCATCAGGGCGTCGATCTCCCCGTCGGAAACCTTGTTCATTTCCCGGACCAGATCGCCCACCGCCCAGGTGTTCACCTGCCAGCCCAGTTTGGCCTGCACCTCCACCTTGTCTCCCTCGGTGACAGCCACTTCCCGCATATTGTCCCCGAAGCGCATGACCTTCATCTCCCTGGAGACGGCCACGCCCACAGCGGCTTTCATCCAGTCGCCCAGACGCCTGCGGACGGTCTCGTTTTTCCAATGGCCGGCGATCACCTTCCGGGGCATACGCAGGCGGGCGGCGATAAAGCCGTGCTCCCGGTCGCCGTGGGCGGCCTGGTTCAGATTCATGAAGTCCATGTCGATTTCCTCATTGGGAATCTCCACATGGTACTGGGTGGCCAGATGGCAGTAGGGCTTCTGAAGGCTGGCCAGCCCGTTGATCCACATCTTGGAGGGGCTGAAGGTATGGCACCAGGCCACAATGCCGGCGCAGCTGCTGTCGTAGTTGGCCTGCTTCACCACATCGGCAATTTCCTGGTTGGTTTTGGCTGTAACCTTGTAGAGCAGGGGGAAGGGCAGGACCTTACTCAGCTCTCCGGCCATCTCTTCGGCGCGCCGGGCCACAGTTTCCAGCACCTCGGGGCCGTACAGAAACTGACTGCCCACCACAAACCAGAACGAATACTGTTTCATAAAAATTCCTCCTCAGAGTTGTTCCACAGCGCAGCGCTCTACCGCCAGCAGCGCCTGATAACGCCGGATATAGGTGTTGAAGCCCTCCACCGTAGCGGGGTCGGGCCGAATGGTCGTACCGGACACGCCGGCAAATACTTTTTGGGCTAAAAAGTCCTCCAGGCGCTCCCCCTGGGCCTTTTGCAGCATATAGGCGCACAGAAGCGCCATTCCGTAGGGCCCGCCCTCCCCGGCAGTCTCCATGCAGGTGACGGGGGCATTGCAGGCGGCGGCCATATAGCTCTGGCCCACCACGGGAGTTTTAAACAGCCCGCCGTGGCCGGTGAGGGAGTCAATGGACACCTGCTCCGCCGCCAGAATGTCCATACCGATTTTCAGGGTGGACATGGTGGCATAGAGCTGGGAGCGGAAGAAGTTGGCCAGGGTGAAGCGGGTGTCCGGGGTCCGGGCCACCAGGGGCCGTCCCGCGTCCATGTGGGTGACCCCCTCCCCGGCCAGGTAGTTGCACACCAGCACCCCGCCGCAGTCCGGGTCGCCCTCCAGGCTCTTTTCATAAAGCCTGGTATACAGCTCGCCGGAGCCGGGCGACCCGCCGAAGAGGCGGGCGGTCTCCTCTAAAATCCCCACCCAGGCGTTGGTGTCGTTGGTGCAGTTGTTGCAGTGGACCATGGCCACCGGG
>CAJUPG010000087.1 GCA_910588455.1 uncultured Oscillospiraceae bacterium | reverse complement strand
ACACCCCCGGCACCCCCCACGCGGCGGCCACCATGCTGGACGGACACCCCCTGTCAGAGCAGGGACGCACCAAGGCGGCCCTGAAAATCGCCCTGTACGCCTCCACCTTCGGCGGCGTGTTCTCCGCTTTGATGCTGCTGTTTCTGGGCCCCCAGGTGGCCAAAGTGGCCGCCCAGCTGGGCACGGCGGAGTATTTCATGGTCTGCGTCTTTGGCCTTACCATTATTGCCGGCGTATCGGGCAAGAGCATGATAAAGGGTCTGATTTCCGCCTGTCTGGGTCTGCTCATTTCCTGCGTGGGCTCCGACCCCATGACCAGCTACGACCGGTTCACCTTCGGCATCCCCCGGCTCTACCTGGGTCTGGACCTGGCGATCTGCCTCATCGGTCTGTTCGCCCTGGTGGAAATTATGGCCAAGGCGGAAAAGCCCCTGGACCGGCTGAATCTGGACGCGTCCCAGATCAAGGACGACGGCGTGATCACCAAGGCGGAGTACAAGCGCATGGCCCGGCCGGTGCTGCTGTCCTCCATCATCGGTGTGCTGGTGGGCATCATCCCCGGCACCGGAGCCTCTGAGGCCTCCTGGTTCAGCTACAACACCGCAAAAAATATGTCCAAGCATCCGGAGGAGTTCGGGCACGGCTCCGTGGAGGGCATCGCCGCTGCCGAGTCGGCCAACAACGCCGTTACCGGCGCAACCCTGATTCCCCTGCTCACCCTGGGCATTCCCGGGGACGGCACGGTGGCCATTATGCTCTCGGCCCTTATGATTAACGGCCTGAACCCCGGTTTGAGCCTGTTCACCACCCAGGGCGACATCATGTATGCCATCATGCTGGGCCTGATTCTGGTGAATTTGTTCATGTGTCTCCAGGGCAAGTTCCTCACCACCCTCTTTGCCAAGGTGGTGTCCATTCCCCAGGAAATTCTTACCCCCATCATTGTCATTTTCTGCTTCGCCGGGGCCTATTCGGTGAACGGGAACTACTTCGATGTAGGCGTGGCTTTGATTTTCGGCATCCTGGCCTGGGTTCTGCGCAAGCTGGAGCTGCCCCCGGTGCCCATCCTGCTGGGCCTGGTGCTGGGCAGCATGACGGAGACCAACTTCCGCCGGGCCCTGCTCATCTCCAACGGAAACCCCAGCATCTTTTTCAGCAGCGTATACTGCATCATCTTCCTGGTTCTCATTGTGGGCGCGGTGGGCACGATTGTCCGGGGTAAGATGAAGGAACGAAAAGCCGCCCAGCAGAAGGAGGATTGACAAATGCCCAATAACATTATTTTCTACTTTACCGACCAGCAGCGCTGGGACACCTGCGGCTGCTTCGGCCAGCCCCTGGACATCACCCCCAACCTGGACCGGCTGGCCCAGGAGGGGGTCAGGTTCAACAACGCCTTCTCCCCCCAGCCGGTGTGCGGCCCCTGCCGCGCCCTGTTTCAGACCGGCAAGTGGCCCACCGAGACAGGCTGCTTCCGCAATAACATCATGCTGCCCGCCGGGGTAAAAACCCTGGCCAACTACATGGAGGAGGCGGGCTATGAAACCGCCTATATCGGCAAATGGCACCTGGCCAGCGACGGAGAGCTGGAGAAGCCCCCCACCGTTGACCATACCGTCACCGCCATCCCCCGGGAGCTGCGGGGGGGGTACACCGGCTTCTGGCGGGCCGCCGACGTGCTGGAGTTTACCTCCCACGGCTACGACGGCTTCGTCTTTGACGAGAACGACCGGCGGGTGGACTTCAAGGGCTACCGGGCCGACTGCATCAACGACATGGCGCTGGACTTCTTCGACCAGTACGACGGCAAAAAGCCCTTCTTTATGACCATCTCCCAGATTGAGCCCCACCACCAGAACGACCGTAAGCACTATGAGGGGCCGGAGGGTTCTAAGGAGAAGTACAAGGACTTCATACTGCCCGAGGACCTGAAGGCCCTGGGGGGCAACGCCGCCGAGGAATACCCCGACTATCTGGGCCAGTGCGCCAGCCTGGACGAAAATCTGGGCAGGCTGGTGGCCAGGCTGAAGGAGAAGGGTCTGTATGACAACACGGTCATTTTCTTTGCCTCCGACCACGGCTCCCACTTCCTCACCCGGAACCGGGACGGCCATCTGAACGGCTATGACGACTATAAGCGCTCCTGCCACGACGCGGCCCTCCATGTGCCCCTGGTGGCGGCCGGCGGGCCCTTTAAGGGGGGCATTGCCGTGGAGGAGCTGGTCAGCACCGCCAGCCTGCCCAAGACCTTCCTGGCCCTGGCCGGGGTGGACGTGGGGGACGCCATGATTGGGGAAAACCTTCTTGACGTGGTGGAGAAAAAGGACCATAATAGACCCAACGAGATTTTTGCGCAGATCTCTGAGAGCCGGGTGGGCCGGTGCATCCGCACCCCTCGGTACACCTACTCGGTCTACGCCCCCGGGGTCAACGGCGGCGAGGCGGCGGCGGCGGACCTGTATGCTGATGATTTCCTCTACGACATGGACCAGGATCCCCACCAGTTGAACAACCTGGTGTCCGACCCGGCCTATGCCGCTGTCAAAGAGGAGCTGCGGCAGCGGCTGCTGGACTGGATTGAGAAGGCGGAGGGGAGCCGGCCCGTTATCACCGGCTGAGGAGACCTGCGGAAATGCCGGGGGGATCGCTATGAAGGCGTTGGATGGGAAGTCGGAGATGGTCTACCTGTGGGTACGGGCCTATATTGAGGAGAACAAGTTCTCCAGCAATCCAAAGCTCCCCTCAGAAAACACCCTGAGCCGGAAGCTGGCCGTCAGCCGGGAGACGGTGCGCCGCGCCCTGGACCGGCTGGCCCAGGAGGGTCTGCTCCGCCGGGTGAAGGGGAGCGGCACCTATATTGATAAGGAAGCGGTCCTGTCCTGGGAACGGGGCGGGAGCGGGGAAAAGCTGAAAATCGGACTGATCCTCCAGGGCCAGGACGGCAACGCCAACTCCAGCCTGATGGACGGCATCCGCAGCATTTTGTCCCCCGGCCAGGTGGATCTGCGCACCTTTTTGACGGACAACAAGTTCGCCAACGAGCGCCATTGCCTGCAAACCGTAGTCAACCAGGGCTTTCAGGGCTTTATCGTAGACGGCGTGAAGGCCAGCCTGCTCAACCCCAACCTGGACTGTTATCAGAAAATCTACCAAAAGCGCATTCCCGTCATTTTCTACAATAACTACTACAAAAACCTGAAGTGCCCCCGGGTGGTGGTCAACGACCTGCGGTGCGCCCAGGAGCTGATCGGCCTGCTCATTCGGGAGGGACACCGGAACATTGCCGGGGTTTTTGTCTCCGACAACTACCAGAGCATTGAGAAATTTCAGGGAATGGCGGCGGCCCTTCAGGAAAACGGGGTGGAGTATCAGGACGACTATGTCAAGTGGTGCGTATCCGACGAAGCCCACGACCCCCGGTTCGCCCGGTCGATCAGCCGTTTTCTCAAGGGGCTGCCCCGGTGTACGGCGGTGGTCTGCTGCAACTACATGATCTACCGCCTGGTGCGGCAGGTGCTGGAGAAACTGGGCAGGCGGGTGCCGGAGGACTGCTCCCTGGTGTGCTTCGACTACTCCAGCGACGACTGGGAAGCGGAGGGGGTCACCTGCTCTGTCCACCAGGGCTACCGGATCGGCCAGGAGGTGGCCTCCCGGCTGACGCAGATGATCCGGAACCGGGACTGCGACGATCTGGGGTACACCTGCGTCCTGGCCCCGGAAATCTATGTGGGCCGGTCCATCGGCCCCGCCCTAAAATAGACAGCACGCGGGCCGCCCATATGGGCGGCCCGCGTCAAAGAGGAGGAAGCCCCATGCCCCCCCTGAGCATCCTGATTAAGCCGGCCTCCAGCGCCTGCAACCTGCGCTGTGCCTACTGCTTTTACGCCGACGAAGCCCAAAACCGCGCTGTGCCCAATTACGGCCTGATGCCCCAGGAGGTGAGCCACACCCTCATTGAAAAGGCGGCGGGGGCGGCGGAGAACCGGATCAGCGTGCTGTTTCAGGGGGGCGAGCCCACTCTGGCGGGGCTGGACTTCTACCGGGACTTTGTCTCCCATATGCAAAAGACGGTCCCCCGCGGCCTGGCGGTCCAGTACGCCATACAAACCAACGGGACTTTGCTGGACGGCGCCTGGTGCCGCTTTTTTCGGGAAAACCGTTTTCTGGTGGGGCTCTCGCTGGACGGCAGCCGGGAGTGCCACGACCGGTTCCGCCGGGACCCGGAGGGAAAGGGCACCTACCGACGGGTGACCCAGGCGGCCCGTATGCTGAAGGAGGCCGGCGTGGAGTACAATGTTCTCACGGTGGTGACGGGCTATCTGGCCAGGCATATTCAGAGCGTCTTTTCCGCCCTGTGCCGGGGCGGGTTTCACTTTCAGCAGTATATCCCCTGCCTGGACCCCCTGGAGGGGGCCCGGGGAGAGCAGGGGTACTCCCTTTCCCCGGAGGAGTATGGTGAATTTTTAAAAACCCTGTTCGACCTGTGGTACCGGGAGCTGGAGCAGGGCCGGTACTGGTCCGTCCGGTATTTCGACAATCTGGTCTGGATGCTGACGGGACACCCTCCGGAGCAGTGTTCCATGGGGGGCTGCTGCGGCTTGCAGTATCTGGTGGAGGCAGACGGAAGCGTCTACCCCTGCGACTTCTACGGACTGGATGGGTACTGTCTGGGCAATATCCGCAAAAATTCCTGGGCGGAGCTGGACCTGGCCCGGGAGAAAACCGGCTTTATCGAAGCCTCCCGGCAGGTCCCGGAGGTCTGCGGACGCTGCCAGTGGTATCCCCTGTGCCGCAACGGGTGCCGCCGGGACCGGCTCGTGGAGCAGAACGGCCTGGGCCGTAATTACTATTGCCGGGCCTACGCGGGCTTTTTTGCCTACGCCCTGCCCCGTCTGCGCAAGGTGCAGGCTATGCTGAACGTACGGTGACTTTTCCAAAATAATCCCACCCAATCCCTTGCCTCGGGGCTCAGTTTGTGATATAAATGAGGCAGTAACATATGTAACACGCTGCAAATACGGGGGATTATTTTGTGTATATAAACCTGGAAAAACAGAAAAAGCTGGCTTATGTAGCCCGGAAATACTATATCGAGGACCAGAAGCAGAGCGATATTGCCCGGGACCTGGGGGTATCCCGCCCGCTGATCAGCCGGATGCTGTCCGAAGCCCGGGAGCTTGGCCTTGTGGAAATCACCATCCACGAGCCGGGCGCCCGGGAGGCCCGGCTGCTGGAGCGGCTGCGGTTGTCCAGCTCGATCCGGGGCGGCGTCTTGGTGGAGGAGGGGGAAAGCAGCGACGCCACAAACCGCCTGCTGTCACAGGGGGCCATGGAACTGCTGCGGCAGCTCGGGGTGCGCCGGCTGGGCGTGGGCTGGGGCTATTTGATTGGCCAGCTGGTATCCTGGCTGGAGAAAAATCCCCAGTACAACAGCACCGTTACGGACATCTGCCCCCTGGTGGGCAACGCCAGCATCCCCGCCCGCAATTACCAATCCAACGAAAACGTCCGCCTGATGGCCCAGCAGCTGGGGGCTGCCCCCCACTTTCTGTACCTCCCGGCCCTGCCCGACAGCCTGGAGGAAAAGCAAGTGCTGTGCTCTACTGAGGTCTACCGCCAGATTTATCAGCAGTGGGAAGCCCTGGACACCGCCCTGGTCAACATTGGGGACTATCCCTCCAGCCCCGACTTCGCCTCTCTGGTCCGGTATGGCAGCCTGCTCCAGCAGCAGCGGGCCTGCGGACGGATGCTGATCTATTATTTCAATGAGGAGGGCTGTGTGATTCCCTCCGAACAGGATTTTGCCATTCAGATTCCAATCGACCTCTTGAAGCGGTGTCCCAATATTATTGGCGTCTGCTCCGCCAACACCAGCGCCAAGGCCCTGGGCGGCGCGCTGAAGTCCGGCCTTTTCACCCACATCGCAGCCCGGTCGGAGCTGATCCGGACGCTTCTGGAGCAATAAGGAATATTTCCAGTCTCCTGGGGACACTGTCCCTCCGGGAGGCTATTTTTTTATCTGTTTTTACCAGTTTTTTGGGCGAAAATCTGTCAATTTTGTTGAAAAGAAAATTTAGATTGATTTATGTAACAAATAGTGATACTATAAACACACAAACGTAACATATGTGCGTTAAGCATAGCGGAAACAGTAAAAAATGTTACAGGAGGAGAGGAGGTGAACACGATGACAAAAGCTGAATTTGCTGCCCGGCTTCAGCATGGGTGCGCAGCCGTCGCAGCGGCAGAGGGGGAACTGACTGAAATCGACTCCCTCTTTGGCGACGCCGACCACGGCCTCACCATGACCAAGATTTCCAGGGCCATTTCCGGCGCGGTGGAGCAGTCGGACGGCGGGATCCAGGCCATGCTGGATGACGCGGCTATGGCCGTCATGACTTTAAACGGCGGCAGCGCCGTCCCTCTGTGGAATACCTGGCTGGACGGGATGCAGGAGGCTGCCCCCGCCGGGGAGGAAATTGACCTGGCGGGAATTCAGGCCATCTTCGCCAGGGCGCTGGAGGAGCTGAACGATATGTCCGGGGCCAAGGTGGGCGACAAGACCATGATGGACGCTCTGATCCCGGCCAGCGAAGCCATCGCCGCCTACACGGGCAGCAGCGAAATGGAGCTTTTTACCGCTGCCGCCCAGGCCGCGGCGGAGGGAGCTGAGGCCAGCAAACAGTTTGTATCCAAATTTGGACGGGCCAAAAGCTATGGCGAAAAGACCATCGGGACCCCTGACGCGGGGGCCATGTCCATGTCTTGCTTTTTCCAGGGGCTGGCAAAGCCCTGAAGGGATTATTTTGAGGAGGCAGTCATATGAAAATGAAAAAATTTATTAACGCCCCTGAGACCATCACCGACGAAGAGCTTACCGGCCTTGGGCTGGCCTACCCCGATATTCTGGACGTGGACGGCCATCTGGTTATCAGCAAGGACCTGGCCGGCTGCGACCGGGTAGCCATCGTCACCTACGGCGGCTCGGGCCACGAGCCCGCCCAGGCCGGGTTTGTGGGCAGGGGAATGCTGGACGTGCAGGCGGTAGGCGATATTTTCGCCGCCCCCAACGGCCAGCTGGTATTCGACGCCATGAAGCTGGCCGATCAGGGCCGCGGCGTTCTGCTGCTCACCCTGAACTACGCCGGCGACCAGCTGGCGGGCAAGCAGGCCATG
>CAJUPG010000086.1 GCA_910588455.1 uncultured Oscillospiraceae bacterium | reverse complement strand
ACGCCCTGGGTGTCCAGAGTGCCGCGGATGATGTGGTAACGCACGCCGGGCAGGTCCTTGACACGGCCGCCGCGGATCATAACCACGGAGTGCTCCTGCAGGTTGTGGCCAACGCCGGGGATGTAGGCGGTGACCTCGTAGCCGTTGGTCAGCTTCACACGGGCGATCTTACGCAGCGCGGAGTTCGGCTTCTTGGGGGTGGAAGTACGAACGGCGGTGCACACACCTCTCTTCTGAGGGGACGGCAGATCGGTCTCGCGGCTTTTCAGGGTGTTCAGACCATGCTGCAGGGCGGGGGAGGTGGACTTGTCGGTCACCTTCTCGCGGCCTTTCCGGACCAGCTGATTAAATGTAGGCATGGGTTTCCTCCTTTCTCAATGTTCGCTCCCGCGCAGGCGGGACGATATTTATTTTAACAGAAAAAACCAGGTTTATTCTGTCAAAACCAAAAAAACGGGGATTTTTTACACCAGAGCCGCGATAGCGGCCCCCACGGCGATGCCGCAGGCCTCGCCCAGCGCCCGCATGGAGCTTGCCTGCTCCAAGGGGACCTGCTGGCGCACCGCCTGCTGCACCAAAGGCTGAAGCAGACGGGGGTCGGCGTCCAGGGCCATAAAGACCCGCTTGGCCCGACCGCTGTTCAGCGCCCGCTTGACCTGCTTGGCCCCCACAACTTTTTCGCAACGGCTCAAATCTTCCAGCATTCCGGTGCCCTCCTCTCCCACAAAACCGTGGGTTTTCATCGGGTAAAAGGGCGCAATGCCCCTACCACCGCAAGTTCAGATTATAACAGGCCGCTCCCTCTGCGTCAAGGAAAATTTTTATCAAATTTACCGAAAAAGAAAGCGGGAAACCGCACGTTTAGCACAGTTTCCCGCACAGAGCTCTACGCTTCTCCATCCAGCACCAGCGTCTCCAGCCCCTCCCAGTCCAAACTCCGTTCCTCGATCTCCTGCCAGGAGGAAATCCGCCGTTCCAGCTCCTCCCAGGTCACATACCAGAAGTTATAGGTAATCAGCAGATGGGCGGGCAGAATATCCTCAATAATCTCCCGAATCTCCTCAAACCCCTTGGGAATGCCCGGCACCATGGGGAAGGTCACCACAACCTCGTTGGGAACTCCGTTCTCCTGAACCAGCGCGTGCACGCCGCAGCCGGCGATGGTATCGTTGAGGGCCTCCAAGGTAAAGCTGTCCCCGCCAATGCGCAGCAGGGCGGCCAGCGCCGCCCGCAGCCGCTCGGTGGTGGGAGCCACCGGCCGGCGGCGGAAGAGGCCGGCCACCCGCTCCAGCCCCCAGTCCCCGGCGGTTGCCAGACACATCTCCCGCTCCAGCTCCTCCAGCCGGGCCTCCACGCCGTCCAGGGCCTCCCCCTGGGCATGAAGCTCCCCCATCTGGAAGGTCCCGTTTTTCCGATAAATACCCAAAGGCTCCAGCAGCGCCCAAATATATCCCGCGTAGCTCATGCCAGCTCCTCCACCTTCAGTGTGGACAGCACCGGCAGCTGCTCCCGAGTCACGGGGATATCGGCGCCGGGAACGGTGATCTGATAGTTCTCCACGCCGGGGCACCCGTAAACCAGCGCCCCCAGCTGAGCCAGCAGCACCCCCTGCCCCAGCCGTTTTCCGGTGAACCAGCCCCGCAGCCGCTCCTCCACCTGCTCCAGCGTCTCCTGCTTCTGTCCGCTCCGGGCCTTCACCTTCACCGTCACATTCACCGGCAGCAGCGTGGGTGCCCGCACCTGAACGTCTACCGCAATCTCCCGCCTGCTCTGGAAATACGCCTGCAGCTCCTCCAGCAGCGCCTGATCAGGCGCGCCCTCCAGGGTGGCCGCGATCACGTCTACCGTCCCCTTCCCCCGGCTCCGGGGAATCACCGCCGCCGCCGCCACCTGCTCAAAGGACAGGGCCCCCTGCTCGTAAAAGGCCGCGTTGGCCCCGTTGGGCAGGCGCTGGAAGGTATCCATCACCCGCTCCCGCAGCTCCTCATCGGTCTCCGTGTCCCCGCCTCCGGCGAATGCCTCCGGATTGGTACAGCTGCGCACCCCCACCGGAGCCACCGCCATGGATACGATGGCCCCGGCCAGAATATTCCCCTGGCTCCCTGGCTCCAGGGCTCGCACGGGCACGTCCACATAGCTCGCCCCCGCCGCCAGAACGGCCTCCCGGGTGGTCTCAAACCGCACCAGTCCCGCCGTCATGCACACCGTCCCCTGTCCCACCGTCCGGTCCACGCCGGTGCCCTGTCCCGCGAAAAACCGCACCACCCCCTGGGCACAGGCCGCCTGCTTGCGCTCCAGTCCCCGCAGCTGGGCGTGGCGCTCCAGATACGCCCCCTCCGCCGTCTGGGGAAAGCATTGCCGCACCGTCCACTCCCCCTGGACCAGCAGGCTGTATACCTGGGCCGCCACGGCGTACAGCCGCGCCGCCAAGTCGCAGCCCCCTTGGATCTCCAGGCCGGTACGCCGGGCAAAGCTGTCCAGCATCTCCTGAAAAATTTCCTCTGTCGTTTTCATCCGCGCCCCCCTGCTCCAATCCTCGTCTCCACCTGAAGCCGCTCTCCCTGCCACTTCAGGTAAACCCGCAGCATCATGCCGCCATCCGTTCCGTCGGCCAGCTCCACCTGTTCCACCTGTAAATCCCGCTCCTGAGCCAAGGCCTGGCTCACATACTGGGCGGCCAGCTCCCGGCGCTCTGAGGGCCGCTCCCGTCCCAGCGTATGCAGGCAGCTCCCCAGCTCCGGCAGGAACGGCATTCCGCCCCGCCGGGCGGTCAGCCGGAAGAGGACCCGCTCCAGCACCTCCTGGGCCCCTTCCAGCCTCTCAAAGCCCCCCGCCCCGTCGGGCACATAGTCTCCATCCCGAATCAAAAGCTCCATTTCGCACCTCTCCCGTCTACATCAGCTCCCGGATCAGCTCCCGAATCAGTTCCTTCAGCTCCTTGCCGTCCACGTATATGGTCCCCTTCAGCTCCAGACCATATTTGCCCAGCTTCACTCTGGCCCGCCCTCCAGACAGCAGCACCTCTCCGGCCTCCAGCTCTTCCTCCGGCTTCTCCTGGATCCGGCCCACCACGCAGGGGGCCTCCTGCTCCGTCCCCATATGGAGCACCGCCACCTGCTCGTCCTTTGCGGGCTTCCAGTAGTACCCCCCGGGGGAATACACCGGCAGCCACCGCCGCTCTCCGCCCAGGTACACCCCCGCCGGATCCCCCTCCAAGGTCACCCGTCCGCTGTCCGCCCCGGCGGTATAGGACCGTTTCTGGGCAGTCCGTCCTGTCGTCCACATTTTCTGTCATCTCCCTACAGCAAAATATCCGGCGGAGCCAGCTCCAGCCGGCTCCACGCCCCGGAGCCGTCCGTCCCCACCGTCACCCGCGCCGTCCGGTAGCGGCCATTGCGCCGCCAGCCCGTGCGCTCCACCTGCACCAGGTCGCCCGGCCGCGCGAAAAAGGGAATGGGCACGTCAATTTCCAGCCGCAGCAGCTCCGCGCTGGACCGCTCGATCTGAAACTGTCCGTTGTAGCGCATAGCCTTGAAATTGCTCTTCCCCGGCATAGTCAGAATCCGCCGGCATCTGCCGTCGGCCAGCCTGGGGTTGTTCACCCGTTGCGTCCAGTGCCGGTAGCGGTCCCGGACCACAATTTCAGACAGCACCCCATACCGCCTGTCCCGGCACAGCATCCGGGTCACCGGCGTGCTGTCGCCGATGAAAAGCGCCTCCCCGTCCCGCCAGGGGGCAATCACAAGCTTCCCCTGTTGGTCAAACCGGGGTGCGATTCCCCCATAATACCGGCAAAACTCCTCCAGCACCGACCACTCGCTGCTGCCTGTGGCCACGGAGAACCGCTCCACCGGCGGCATAGCCGCCGTCTCCCCGACGGCAATACCGTAGGGAACCGCGTGGTCCCGGAGAATGTCCGCCAGCGTGGCGGTCTCATAGTCCTGCCCCAAAGCCTCATTGTCCAGCAGCAGGGCGGCCATCCCCCGGCCGGACAGCTCCAGCAGAGCGCCGTCCGCGGTTAAGGAGGCTTCACACTCATCCACCACCCCCTCAAACAGCACGCCCTTCTCGTCCGTAGCCTGAAACCGCACCCAGGCGCTGGGCTCCGGGTCGTTGTCCGGGTCCCAGGGGCAGCGCATCCAAAAGCTGTCGCAGGGGGACCCGGTGGTATACTCCAGCTCCCAGGCCAGGGGGGCCGGCAGCTGCCAGCCCTCCCCGGACCGGGTATAAACAAAGGCGGTCAACGGATTCTCACCTCATCTCCCACCTGGATCTGATTGGGATTTTTCATCCCCGGGTTCAGCCCGACCAGGGACTGCATGGACAGCCCATACTTCTGGGCAATTCCCCAAAGCGTTTCCCCCTTCACAACCTGATGCACCTGCGCAGCGGCGCCGGCAGCCGCCGTTTTCCGCTCCTGCAAGGGCCGGGCTTCGCCGCTGTAGTAGCTCATATCCTCCCAAAAGGCGAAGGAATACCGCACATACCAGGGTCTGGGCTCCTGCTCCAGCCGCAGCTCCACAAAATAGGCGCTGGCGCTCTGCCACAGGGGATGGATCAGCATCCCCGGACCCTTGTCATAAAACACGTTGGCCAGCGCCCCGAACTGGGCGTAGGCGTCCTCCCCGCAGAACTCCCCCTCTCCCCGCATCACCCGGCGGGTCCGGCCCAGATCCTGCAAAAAGTAATACCCGAAGGGAATTTTATTCACCGCCATCTTTCGCTCATAGTCGATGGAATACACCCTGGGGTTGTGGGGCCAGCTGTAGTCCTTATAGCGCATCGGAGCCAAAAGCATCCCGCATCCCTCCTCACTCTAAAACAACGAAAATCCGCCGTCATATCGGCGCGCGTCCCGGCGGAAGGCCCGGTCCACCCGCTGGACCGCATCCAGCCCCTGAACCGTTTCCTCCTCCCGCCGGGTCCCCAGTCCCCTGCTCTGTGCCAGGGGCCAGGTCCAACCCGGCTCCTCCGGCGCGTCCCGCCTCCGGCTGTTCTGCGCTGCCAGCCCGCTCTTTTGCAGCTGCGCCAGCAGCGCAGAACCCCCTTCGGCAGCCCCTCCGCGCCGGTCCGGGTCCTCCAACTCTTCCTCCGTCCAGAATGCCGCTTCCCACGCCCTCTCCCACGCTGTATCCGCCGGGGGGTCCTGGTCCCCCGCCGGATGGAAGAGGCGGCGCCAAAGCGCCCCCTGTCCGTTCTCTTCCAACTCCCAATGATGCACCTGAAGCATCGCATCTATGTCAACGCGCCGGGAACCGGTCTCCCCGGCGGCCTCTCTCCCCAAAGCCGCCGGCGGTCCCGCCTCCTCCAGCGCGGAAATCGCTCCATAGGCCGGGACCCGCTTTTTCTCCGGCCAGTCCCAGTTCTCCCCTTCTTCCCAGTCCTCCAGCAGCGCCAGGCTCTCAGCCAGATAATCCGTCACCGTCCCCGCCTCCTCTCTTCATCCGCTCAAACCTCTCCCAGTCAAAGTGCGGGTTGCTCTCCCGCACCCTCTCTCCCACCGGGGCCCCGCAGCCGGGGCACCGGTTCTCCTCCGCCCGCTCCCGGCAGGCGGGACACAGCCGGTCCAGCTCCTCCTCCTGGTCCAGCAGCTCCTGGGCCAGACACCACAGATAGTCCCGGTCCAGCATCGACCGGGCCCGCGCCTCCGTAGGCAGAGCCCGGAACCGCTTCAGCACCCGCCACCGCAGCCGCTCCTGGGGGTGGTCTCTCAGTTTTTTTTTTACCTTCTCCAGCTCCTCCTCCGGAATGCCGGGGGAGGGGTTCGCTTTTTTATTGAAGGCCCACCACCGGCTGCTCAACGCCGCGATTTCCCCCACGGTCAGCCGGGACAGCACCCCCTGTCCCCCCGCAAACACAGGCGCGCCCTCCCGCTCCAGCGCCCGGGCCAGCAGGCAGGCGTTGGCGCACAGGGCCCGCTCGCTCTCTCCCTGGGCCAGTCCGTCCGCCTCCCGCCGGGCCTGGAGGACCTCCAGCGCGGACAGCAGCCGCAGGCTCCTCCCGTCCTCCAGCTCCAGCCGGTCCGCCCGGGCCAAAATACACTCCTCCATGAAATTACACCTCCGTCTCCAGCCGCTTGGCGGCCACAATGCCCACCTTTTCCAGCACCATGTTGCCCAGGGTGCCGGTCTCGCTGATGCTGCTCCACTGGCAGTCGGAATAGATAATCTTCCGGTCCGGCTTGCAGATCACCAGTGAAAACCCATCCAGGCTGTAGAAGTCGATGCCGTCCCGGATGGCCTCATCGGTGGCGTACAGCCGTGTCAGCTCCAGGGCGTGGGTGGTCTGCCCCGCCACGGTGGCCACTGGCTCCGCCTCCCCGAAGGCCTCCACCGTAGTGCTTGTCTTCACCGCCCGGGCGGAGTAGCTCTGCACCACGGCCACCTTTACGCCGTCCACCTCCAGATAGATGTCGCTGCTGGTCGGAAATCCCGCAATCGCCATAAAAATCCCCCCTTACAATCAGATGGTAATGTGGGCCGTCAGCCAGATCTGATTCAGGCCGTGGGCCACGGTAAAGGAGAAGTCCACCAGACACACCGAAGGCCGCTCCGGGTCCACGCTCACCCTTACGCCGTCGTATCCGGTGATAATCTCCCGGCTGAGCTTGTTCTCCAGCGTCAGAATCACCTGAGACCGGATGGCGCCCCGGCTCTGCTCAGTGTTTTTGCTCCGCTGGAAGCGGCTGCGCAGGGCTCCCCGCACCGCCGGAATCACATCGTCCACAATCAAAATGGTGGACAGCTCCCGCCAGGTCAAATCCTCTTCCTGGCCGGTTTTGGTCCGGGTCGTCACGCCCCGCACCACCGAGATGGCCCCCCCCACGCTCTCCACAGGGGTCACGCCCCCCTGAACCAGCAGGTCGATCTCGTTGTCGTTGTAGTCCTCACTCACCCCATACAGCCCGTACAGGGCCGCGCCGCTCAGGGGCAGGGCCGGGTCGCTCTCCGCCGCAATGGCCCCGGCTACGGCCGCCGCCAGCCGCACCCCGTCCAGGGCCTCTCCCGCCCCATCCGTACTTCCGGGGGCCACCAGCACCATCCGCTCGCTGTTCAGCTCCCTGGCCCGGGCGATCAGCTGGGCCACCGTCTCCCCTGCGCCGCCCCCTGCCACGGCGATCCGCTCCCGCCGGGCCTGGCTGGAGCGCTCCACACTGGTGCGCAGAGCGGTATGGACCTCCGCCTGGGTGCTGCCGCACACCAGCACCGCCAGATTCTCCACTTTCTCCAGGGCCTCAAACCCGCCGGCATATCCGGCCCCGTCCGCAATGGGCACAGCCGCCACGCTGCCCGCCCCGTTGCGCAGGATAATCCGAATCAGCTCGGTCATCTCTCCCGTACCGAACAGCGCCG
>CAJUPG010000085.1 GCA_910588455.1 uncultured Oscillospiraceae bacterium | reverse complement strand
TGGGCCTACTCGGGCAACGACAAGATTTTCAAGCGGGCCCAGTCCATGGAGAAGCGCATTGAGCGTATGCGGGTCACTGACCGCCCCAAAAAGCAGCGGAAAATGCAGGTCCGTTTTGGCGAGCGGGATTTCCGGGGGGACGAAGTGCTCACCCTGAAGGGGGTGGCCAAGGGCTTCGGAGACCGGACCCTGTTCTCCGGGGTGAACCTGGAGGTGGCCGGAGATGAGCGCATCGCCCTCATTGGCGACAATGGCACAGGTAAGACTACTTTGTTGAAAATCCTCCTGGGTGAAGAGCTGCCCGACGAGGGAAAGCTCCGGTTTGGGCCGACTGTAAAGGCAGGTTACTTGCCACAGCACGTCCACTTCGACCACCCGGAGCGCTCCCTGGTGAACACCCTGCTCTACGATTTGGACTGCACCGCCCAGACCGCCCGAAACCGGCTCGCCTCCTTCAACTTCCGGGGGGAGGACGTGTTCAAGCCCGTATCCGCCCTGTCCGGCGGGGAGCAGAGCCGCCTGCGGCTATGTATGCTGATGGATGAAAAAATCAACCTGCTGATTTTGGACGAGCCCACCAACCATTTGGACATCCAGAGCCGGGAGTGGATTGAAGAGGCAGTGGAGGAGTACGAAGGGAATCTGCTTTTCGTCTCCCATGACCGTTACTTCATTGAGCGCTTTGCCAGCCGGATCTGGCTGTTGGAGAACGGGCAGATTTTGGATTTTCAGGGGACTTATCAGGAGTTTCTGGAGGCCCGGCAGCGAAAAAAAGTAGTGGAAGCCGGACCGGAGCCCCCTCAGAAGGTCAAAAAGGACAAGCCAAAGCGCCCTGGCGGCACCAAGAATCTGGAAAAAGAGGTGGCTGCCTCCGAACGGGCTGTGGCCAGGGCGGAGGAGGAACTGAAGGGGCTGGAGGCGCAGATGGAAGCGTCTGCCGCAGACTATGTGAAGCTCCAGGAGCTTTATACCCAGCGGGAGGCCCTGGAGGCGGAGCTGGCAGGGCTGTATGACACCTGGGAAGCTCTGTCTGCCCAGCTGGAGGAGGCGCGAGGATGAGCAAGATACAAAAAACTGAAATTCGCCGCTACAAGGGCCGGCGCGTTCCGGCCTGGCTCAAGATTCTGCTGGGCCTGGGTCTGTCCGGGCTGCTGGTATTTGCCCTGCTGCTGGGGCAGGTCCTCAGTGGAAGCCGGGACGATTTTCACGGGGAGCCTAAGGCTATGATTATTTTGGGCTGCCAGGTAAAGCCCTGGGGACCGTCAATTCTGCTCCAGGACCGGCTGGACCGGGCGCTGGACTATCTGGAGGACCACCCGGATCTGCTGGTGGTGGTCTCCGGCGGCCAGGGCAGCGACGAGCCCATGAGCGAAGCGCAGGCGATGGCGGATTATTTGGAAGAACATGGTATTTCCCGGGAAACAATTCTATTGGAGGACCGCTCCCACAACACCATGCAGAATTTTGCCTACTCCAAGGAAGTGCTGGAGCAGCAGGGGTACGATTTGGAGCAGGGGGTGCTGGTGGTATCCAACGGCTTTCACCTGACCCGAGCCCGGATGCTGGCGGGCCGCGCGGGCTTTGTGGAGGTTTCTACCCTGGCGGCGCCCTCCAGCCATCTGCCTTCCCGGCTGCATATGTATATCCGGGAGCCCTTGGCACTGGTGAAATCCTTCCTCTTTGACAAGTTTACATAATGATTAAGGGGTGTGATTTGGATGCACATACTTCCCGCGATTGATTTAAAGGACGGCCAGGTGGTCCGGCTGTACAAGGGCGATTTCGGCACGGTACATCAGGTGGCCCAGGACCCACTGGAGACCGCGCAAGCGTTCGTCCAGGCTGGGGCCCGCTGGATTCATATGGTGGATTTGGACGGTGCCAGGGACGGCGTGCGGCAAAACAGCGAAATTGTCCGCCGGGTGGCGGAAGCTTCCGGCCTGCAGGTGGAACTGGGGGGCGGCATCCGCACCATGGAGGATCTGGAGGCGGTGTTTGCCTTGGGTGTGCGCCGGGCAGTCATCGGCTCCGCTGCCGTCAGCCGCCCGGAGCTGGTGCGGGAGGCCGTCCGGCGCTTCGGGGAGCAGATTGCCGTGGGCATCGACACCCAGAACGGCCGGGTAAAAACCGCCGGCTGGGTGGAGGACTCGGGTCTGGATTTCTTGGCGTTCGCAAAGCAAATGGAGGCAATTGGTGTAAAGACGATTATCTTTACAGACATTGACACCGACGGGGCCCTGTCCGGGCCGTCTTTCGGACGGCTGGAAGCGCTGCAAAAGGAGGTCTCCTGCCAGATTGTGGCTTCCGGTGGTGTGTCCTGCAACGAAGATTTGGTCCGGCTGCATGAGATGGGCCTCTATGGAGCCATTGTAGGCAAGGCCTATTACACAGGCCAGGTGAATTTAGCGGAGGCGGTGAAGCAATGTTAGCCAAACGGATTATTCCCTGTCTGGACGTACGGGACGGCCGGGTGGTCAAAGGGGTAAATTTTGTGAACATCCGGGACGCCGGCGACCCGGTGGAGCTGGCGAAATTTTACTCGGAGCAGGGGGCGGATGAGATTGTTTTTCTGGACATCACCGCCACCAGTGACGCCCGGGACACGGTGGTCCAGGTGGTGGAGCGCACGGCGGAGCAGGTGTTCGTCCCTTTGACAGTGGGGGGCGGCATCCGCACCCTGGAGGACTTTCAGAAGCTTTTACGGGCGGGAGCGGACAAGATCTCCGTCAATTCCGCAGCTGTAAAGGATAAAAGCTTGATAGCGAAAGGGGCGGAACGTTTTGGCAGCCAGTGCGTGGTCCTGGCCATCGACGCCCGCCGCCGGGCGGACGGCTCCTTTGAGGTAGTCACCGCCGGAGGACGCAACGCCACCGGTCTGGACGCGATTGCGTGGGCCAGAGAGGGGGAGCGCCTGGGAGCCGGAGAGATTCTGCTAACCTCCATGGACGCGGACGGCACCAAAAACGGCTTCGATTTGGAGCTGACCCGGGCGGTGACCCGGGCGGTGTCCATCCCGGTGATCGCCTCCGGGGGCTGCGGCAGTCTGGCCCACTTTGCCCAGGTGTTTCAGGAGACCGGCTGCGACGCGGCCCTGGCGGCCTCCCTGTTCCACTTTGGGGAGTTGACTGTGCCCCAGGTCAAGGAATATTTGCGAGAACAGAACATTCCGGTGAGGTGAAGGGCATATGTTTGATTTGGACCGGTTATTTCAAAAGTCGGAGCTCATTCCGGTAATTATTCAGCACGCGGACACCAACGAGGTGCTGATGCTCGGTTTCACCAACAAAGAGGCGGTGGAGCTGACTTTAAAGACCAAAACCGCCTGGTTTTGGAGCCGCAGCCGCCAGGAGTTGTGGAACAAGGGGGCCACATCGGGGAATTTCCTGCATATCCAGCGGATTTTGACCGACTGCGACACAGATACGCTGCTCTATTTCTGCCATCCGGACGGCCCTGCCTGCCACACCGGGGCAAGGAGTTGCTTTTTCCGGGAAATTGAGGTATAATAGAAAAATCCAAAGATTTGGAGGCGATTGTCCTGTGAGCGACGCATTAAAGAATCTGTATCACGTGGTAGAGGACCGGCAGAAGAACCCCCAGGAGGGCTCCTACACCTGCTATTTGCTGGAAAAAGGTCTGGACAAGATTTTAAAAAAGGTAGGGGAAGAGTGCTCCGAAACCATAATCGCCGCCAAAAACGGCGTGCAGGCGGAAACCGTGGGGGAGATTTCTGACCTGCTCTACCATTTGACGGTGATGATGGTCCAGCAGGGCATTCCTCTGGAGGCGGTGCTGGAGGAGCTGGACCAGCGCAGCGCCAAAATCGGTAACCTGAAGCAGTTCCATGCCAGCGACCACAATACCTGATAATTGGAAAAGGAGTGTGCAGTATGAGTTTTGATCCTTATGAATTTGACCGCAGTCTGGGCCAGTCCCAGGAGACGCAGGGGCAGTACACAGTAAAAACCTTTTTGTGGGTTATGCTGGGTCTGCTGATTACCTTCGGTGTGGCAATGCTGGGCTGGGTGACCAATATAACCCTCATTGCCCTGATTAAATTCCCCTATATCATGCTGGTTACCACCATTGTAACCTTGGTGCTGGCCATGACCATGTCCCTTCGCATTGAGAAAATGAGCGTGGGCACCGCTACCGTTATGTTCCTCCTGTTTGCCGCGGTAGAGGGCTGTATGCTGTCCACCATTCTGTATGTGTACCAGTTTGGCAGCGTGATTTTCGCCTTTTTGGCGGCGGCGCTGTACTTTGGCCTGCTGGCGGCCTATGGACACTTCTCCAAGACCGATTTGAGCGGCCTGCGGCCTATTTTGGTTTCCGGACTGATTTTTCTGATTATTTTTTATCTGCTGAGTATGTTCATCCCCGGTTTTGCCATGTTTGACCGGATCATGTGCCTGGTGGGCATTGCTCTGTTCCTGGGCTACACCGCCTACGACACCCAGAAGATCAAGGCGTATTATCAGTACTATTCCGGCTATCCGGATCTGCTGGCTAAGGCGTCCATTTTCTCCGCGTTGCAGCTGTACCTGGACTTTGTGAATCTGTTCCTGTATCTGCTGCGCTATATGGGCAAGAAGAACAACTGAGACTTGGCATAGGACTGGCCCGTTTCCGCATATCCTTGTAAAAAGGGGGATTTGTATGGAAACGACGATTGCAGACCTGCGCTGGAAAGAGGTTATCAGCGTGGCGGACGGCACCCGATTCGGCTATGTGGAGGACATGGAAGTGGATGTGGACAGCGGGCAGGTCCGCTGTCTGGTGGTGCCAGGCCGCAGGCGGCTGTTCGGCCTGCTGGGCCGGGAGGATGACCGCTATATCCCCTGGGGGACGGTGCGCCGTTTCGGGGAGGACATTATTTTGGTGGAGGGGGAGCCCCAGCTGCGGGCCCTCCGCCGCCGGAGATAGCGCAAAATAAGCCGGGAGCGTTTTGCTCCCGGCTTTTGTCATGCGTTGGACGGTATGGTAAAGCTTTCGCCAAGGTCCGTGCTGATGTAATAGACCGTTTCCGCAACGGTGCCTTCGCCATTGCTGAAATCGACCGGCAAAATGCACTGTCCATTCTCATAGATGGGGGAGAGGGCGGTGGCGTTGCAGTCAGCGTATTCCTCCGGGATCTCCAGCGTCAGCGGCGACCAGTTTTCGCCGCCGTTGCGCGTCATAAAGAGGGTTGGCATAGGGTCGTTTTCGTAGCGGAAGCCTAAAAAGCCAACTTCATCGTTCAAAAAACCGGCGCAGCTGAGCATCCGGGCGCATACGTCGTTCAAGTCGCTCTCCACCGGGCTCCAGCTCTGGCCGCCGTCTGTGGTTTTATAAAGGATGTGGGTCTCCCGGCCCATGCCCGCGAAGCTGCAAGTAATCAGCCAGCCGTTGGATTCGCTGGTGAACCCGATACAGGACCAGGAGGCGCTGCCGTTCAGGGGGAGGCTGGCCTCCTGCCAGGTTTTTCCGTTGTCCCTGCTGGTCAGGACGTTGAGCCGGTCGTTGGAAGGATAGGAGACCGCGAGAATCTGATCGGAGGCGTATAGACCGGGGACGGAGGATTCCTCCAGTTCCAAGGGGACCTGGCGCTCCATTTGGCCGAGGGAGTAAAACAGCGTGCCGTTCTCACCGAAGGAAAAGGGGTATTCTTGTTCGGTCCAGTTAATGATCTGACCGTTCATGAGCCGGGAATAGGCGGTCGGCTGGGAGGATTGCTGCCGGCAGGCGCATAAAAATAGGGGGATCAGGCAAAAAATGGCGATACAGATGCGTTTCAAGACGGTCCCTCCTTATCCTTATATATGTACGTTTTTTGCGCTCATATCAGCTTTTTGTGTACAATTTCCTCCTGTACGCCAAGACGGTCGGAGATATTGTCAATATCCTCCCACATAAATTTGATGTTGGTTTTGATTTCTTCAATATCTTTTTTGATAGTTGCCTGCCCAGCTTCCAATTTAGCTTGCCCGGCTTCCAGCTTGGCCTGACCCTTTTCCAAACGCTCCAGGCGGCCCTCCAGGGCGGTTTGCTTGCGGTCCAGACTTTCCGTTGCGATGGTCAGGTGGGTCTGCCCGTGCTCCAAATGCCTCAGACGGCCCTCCACAACTGCCTGTCCTGTTTTCAGTTCGGAAATGTCCTGCTGGATCTGCCCTAAAATCTCTAAAATTCTCTCTTCGTGATTCATCGCTCCGTCCTCCTTTGCCTTAGCATATCATAGAAATTAAGTGCCTGTCAACGAAAATACCCTTGGAAATCTGCCAAAAACTACTTGCAATTTGGCAAAGAATATGCTAGAATACCAGAGCATTCCGCATGGGAAGCCGATGCTCCGCCCTGTGTCCCGGGAAAAATCGGGATTGGCGGGGGAGATGAAGCGCCCAGAGGTAAAAAACTAAAATTTTTAGGAGGAAACAAACTATGGCAGTCGTATCCATGAAGCAGCTTCTGGAGGCCGGCGTCCACTTCGGACATCAGACCCGCCGCTGGAACCCCAAAATGGCCACCTACATCTACACCGAGCGCAACGGGATCTATATCATCGATCTCCAGAAGACGGTGAAGAAGCTGGAGGAGGCCTATGATTTTGTCCGCTCCCTGGGGGAAAAGGGCGAGACCATCCTGTTCGTCGGCACCAAGAAGCAGGCTCAGGAGGCCATCAAGGAAGAGGCCGGTCGGGTGGGGATGTATTATGTCAACTCCCGCTGGCTGGGCGGTATGCTCACCAACTTTAAGACTATGCGCGGCCGCGTGGACCGCCTGAATCAGCTCAAGCGTATGCAGGCCGAGGGCACCTTCGATATGCTGCCCAAGAAAGAGGTCATGAAGCATCTGGGCGAGATTGCCAAGCTGGAGAAGTATCTGGGCGGCGTCACCGAGATGAAGAAGCTGCCCGGCGCTCTGTTCGTGGTGGACCCCCGCAAGGAGCACAACGCCATCAAGGAAGCCCAGCGGCTCCACATCCCCATCGTGGCCATCGTGGACACCAACTGCGACCCCGACGAGATTGATTACGTGATTCCCGGCAACGACGACGCCATCCGGGCGATTAAGCTGATCTCCGGCGTGATGGCCAACGCCATCCAGGAGGGCAAGCAGGGCCAGGACGAGGCTCCCGCCGCGGAAGAGGCCCCTGCGGAGCAGCAGTAATTTTGACAATACGATTCAGGAGGTAATATTATGGCTTTCACTGCGAAAGATGTACAGGCCCTGCGGGAAATGACCGGCGTGGGTATGATGGACTGCAAAAAGGCCCTGGCCGCCGCCGACGGCGACAAGGACAAGGCTATCGAGTGGCTGCGGGAGAAGGGGCTGGCGGCCCAGACCAAGAAGGCCGGCAAAATCGCCGCCGAGGGCGCCACCTACGCCATCGTGGACGAGTCCGGTGTGGGCGTGGTGATCGAGGTCAACTCTCAGACCGACTTCGTGGCTAAGAACGAGGTGTTCCAGGAGTTCGTAAAAGCCCTGGCCACCGTGGTGGCCAAGGAGAACCCCGCCGATGTGGCCGCCCTTCAGGAGTGCAAGTATCCCGGCGAGGACCGCACGGTAGCCAGTGTGCTGGCGGACAAGGTGCTGTCCATCGGCGAGAACATTCAGATCCGCCGCTTCGTGCGCTATGCCGAGGGCGTGAACGTGCCCTATATCCACATGGGCGGCAAGGTCGGCGTGCTGGTCAACC
>CAJUPG010000084.1 GCA_910588455.1 uncultured Oscillospiraceae bacterium | reverse complement strand
AGTTGCGAAAACAAGCAGAAAGCCCGGAAATCCTGTGGATTTCCGGGCAAAACGTTACTCTGGTAGACATTTGGTAGACCTGCCCCAGAACGCAAAAAATGCAACCCCTTGCGCCGCAAGGGGTTGCATTTGTTTTTTGGTAGACTTTTGGTAGACGCGGAGGGAAATCGGGGATCGGATTTTCTAAATATCAAAAAATTATGATATTTATAAAAATTTATGTTGACAGAAAAGGAAAAAAGTCGTATGATGAAAACAGAAAGGAGAGGAAATTATGGTATGACATTAGGTTCAAAACTGAAAACGCTGCGGGAGATGAAAGGCTATACCCTGAAGCAGACCGCAGAAATTTCCGGGCTCTCCATCGGCTTCATCAGCCAGGTGGAGCGGGGGCAAACGGACCCGTCCCTGTCTTCTCTGAAAAAGCTGTCAGGGGCGCTGGGCGTCAAACTGGGCGATCTCTTTGAACAGGATTCCGCAGTCCATGTACTGGTAAAAAAAGGCGAGGGGAATATTCTGCACATCAATTCCTCCGTATATTGCGAGCTTTTGGCCGCTTCCTTCAACAAGACCATGGAGCCTATGATTAAGTTCATTGCGCCCGGCGGGGAGAGCGGACTGGTGGACCCCCACACGGGAGAGGAATTCATTTGGGTGATCGAAGGGGATCTGCAAATGACGCTGGGGAATACGGTGTATATGCTCCACAGCGGCGACAGTGTTTTTTTCCAGGCGAACCAGATTCATGCGTGGAAAAATGTCGGTATGGGCCTGTGCCGGGCGCTTTGGATTACATCGCCTCCATGCTACAGTTAAGCCATCAGCCGGAGCTTGTAAAGGACGCATTTTTCAGAATGCGTTTTTTACACCGGATAAATTTTATAAATACTAAAATTTTTTCAATATTATACTTTCCTGAACGGGAGGACCGCGTCCAATTTTCCATCGGTCAGAAGAGGAACCTGCCTCTCTGCACATACTAATTTCAAAATGGAGGGTTTTCAATGAAAAGGATTTTAGCAGGTATGTTAGCGTTATCCATGCTCTTTGCTCTGGCCGCCTGCGGCGGACCGGAAAAAAACCCCGCAAGCAGCGGGACCCCCGACGGCAGCAGTTCTCCCGCCAGCTCCCAGCCGTCCGCCGGGAAGAAGACCCTGCAAATCGGTTTCACCACAGCTGCCGACCCTTCGGATCCCTACTTCTACGTGGCCACCGAAATGGCCCGCATTCTGGAGGAGAAGAGCGGCGGAACCCTGGGCCTGGAGCTGTTCCCCAATGGACAGCTGGGCCAGGAGCGGGAGATGTTTGAGGGAATGCAGATGGGGACCACGGAGATGGCCGTTATGACCAACTCCTATGTCAGCAACTTTATTCCGGCCTGCGGCGCGCTGGACCTGCCCTTTATCTTTGAGGACGTGGATCAGGCGGCAGCCGTAATGAGCGGCGGCTTTGGACAGTCCCTGTTCACCGAATTTGAGGGCTCCGGCGTGGTTCCCCTGGCCTGGGCTGTAGGCGGGTTCCGGAATCTGGTTACCGTGGGCAAAGCGGTCAAAGTCCCGGAGGATTTTAAGGGGATGAAAATCCGCTGCCTGGAGAACAACACCTATATGAATACCTACTCCACCCTGGGGGCCAACCCCACGCCTATGGCCTGGTCCGAGACCATTCCCGGCTTACAGCAGAAAACCGTAGAGGGGCTGGACGCCAGCATCAGTGTGCTCTACACCGGCGGCTTTGCGGACATCTGCGACTGCCTCTCCCTTACAAACCAATTCTTTGCCGCCACGCTGATCTGCATTTCCCAGACGGAATGGGACAAGCTGTCCCCTGAGGAGCAGACCTGGCTGCGGGAGGCCGCTCTGGAGGCCTCTGACCTTCAGGCCCGGTTCCAGGTGCAGGCCGATGAGGATAACCTGGCCAAGATGGAGGAGGCCGGCATCACCGTGGTTCGGGATGTGGATTATACCGCCTTTAAGGACGCTCTGGGGGATTTCTATGACAGCATGAAGGACAGCATCGGCGCAAAGTATGTGGATGACCTGTTTGCTGCGATTGGCTGATCTGAAAACGCAGACCTGAAACCGTTCCAATTTGGTCGCCGCACTTGGATTGTGGTGACCAAATTTTAAATCCGGGAGGTATTTTATGAACTAAGTTTTTGCAGGCGCATCCAGGTATCTGGCCCGGGCAATCGACTTTTTGATCGCCTTGATGTTTATTACGCTGATTTTCAGTACGGTAACGCAGATCTTCATGCGCAGCGTGCTGAACAGCTCGCCCCCCTGGACGGAGGAGCTGGCCCGCTACGCCTTTATGTACGTCAACGTCATTGGCGCGGCGGTCTGTGTGCGGAAGAAGTCCCACGCCAGGGTTACCGCCGTATTAGAGCTGCTGGGGCCCCGGGCCTCCCATCTCCTGAATATCTTTGCGGACCTTGTGATTTTGTTTGTAAGCTATGTGATGATCCGGTATGGATTCCAGTGTGTGCTCCAGGTGATGGCCCAGCGCAGCCCCGCCATGCGCATCTGTATGTCCTATGTCTACTTCTGCATTCCCCTGTCGGGGGTGTGCATCGCCCTGGAGGGCCTGACTAGTCTGTGCCGGAATCTGGGTATTTGGAAGGAAAAGGAGGAAAATCCCCAATGAACGGAGCTGTCATTCTGTTTATCGCCATGTTCATCCTGATTTTTATGGGGGTCCCGGTGGCCTTTTCCATTGCCGCGTCCTCCTCTGTCTTTCTGCTCATTACCCAGATGAAGCCCCTGCTGATTGTGCCCCAGCGAATGCTTACGGGGCTGGATTCCTTCCCCTATCTGGCGATTCCCCTGTTTATCCTGGTGGGCAACCTGATGGACACCGGGGGGATCAGCCGCCGTCTGGTCAACTGGGCCAATCTGCTGGCGGGGGGACTCCCTGGGGGACTGGGTGTGGTGGCCGTGCTGGCCTGCACCATCTTCGCCGCCCTCACCGGCTCCGCCCCCGCCACCGTGGCGGCCATTGGCAGCATCATGATTGCTCCCATGGTGGAGCGCGGCTATGATAAAAAGACGGCGGTGGGCCTGTGCGCGGCTGCCGGCGCTTTGGGGCCCATCATCCCCCCCAGTATCACCATGATTGTGTTTGGCGTAACCATGTCCGTCTCCATTCCCGCCATGTTCCTGGGAGGGATTGTACCCGGCCTGTTGATCGCCCTGCTGCTGATTGCGGCGAATATGTTCCACGCCTTCCGTCATCCGGAAATTCTCAAGCACCGCCGGACAGAAAAAATGCAGTGGGGCGTGTTCTTCCGCACCACCCTTACCACCCTGCCCACCCTGCTTCTGCCGGTGATTATTCTGGGCGGCATCTACAACGGCCGCTTCACCCCCACGGAGTCCGCCGCGGTCGGGGTGGCCTACGCGCTGCTGCTGGGCTTCTGCTATCGGGAGCTGCGGATAAAGGACATCCCCAAGCTGCTGGTCCGAAGCGCGGAGACCTCCGCCATGGTGTGCTTCATTATCTCTGTGGCCAACATTCTGTCCTGGATTATGGCCAGCACCCAGGCGTCCAACGCCATTGTCAACAGCCTTATGACCTTTGTCAACAATAAATTCTCCTTCCTGCTGGTGATGAACCTGTTCCTGATTCTGGTGGGGGCGCTGCTGGACCAGGGGGCGGCCGTAATTATCATCTGCCCCATGCTGTTCAATCTGGGCACCTCTCTGGGGATCGAGCCCCTGCACCTGGCCCTGATCATGTGCGTCAATCTGGTGCTGGGCAATGTTACGCCCCCCTTTGGCTACAATCTGTTTACGGCCGCCTCCGTCTCGGGGCTGAAATTCAACGATGTGGTAAAAGGCGTTATGCCCTATCTGCTCATTGAGGTTGCTGTTTTATTCTTCCTGGCCTACTGTGAGCCGGCCTGTACCTGGCTGCCCCGTATGGCCGGATATTGACAGGGAGGAACCCATATGAAATCTTTGATTCCAGAAATTCTTGATCAGGTCCGGGCCATAACCCCCCAGGCGATTGCATGGCGCAGGGACATCCACGCCCGGCCGGAGCTGTCCAATATGGAATTCCGCACCAGTGCCATGGCGGCGAGCCACTTGCGGGCCCTGGGGTTTGACGAGGTGCACGAGGGTCTGGCGGGAGGAACCGGCGTAATCGGCGTGATTCAGGGGAGCTGCGACGGTCCCGCCGTGGGGCTGCGGATGGATCTGGACGCCCAGGCGGTGAAGGAGGACACCGGCCTCCCCTTCGCCTCAGAGGCGATGAGCCGGTGGGGGGAGGAGACCGTTCCGGTTATGCACTGCTGCGGCCACGATGTACACACGGCTATCGGCCTGGCGGCGGCAAGCGTGGTGGCGAATATGCGGGAGCGGCTCCGGGGACGGGTGCTGTTCTGCTTCCAGCCGGCGGAGGAGGGACCCTCCCCGGGGTGGACGGGCCTCCACGGGGCCCAGGCGCTGATGGAGGAGGCGGTTTTTCAAGCACACCGGCCGGATGCGATGTTTACCCTGCACATCGACCCCAATCAGCCCATCGGGACTGCCGGAGAGCTGGCCTTCGCCCCCGGACAGACCTGTATGGCAGTATCCGGGTTCACTGTGGACCTGTACGGGGTGGGCGGACACAACGCCAAGCCCTGGACCGGTACAGATACGCTGCTGCCCGGCGCGCAGATTTTGCAGGGCCTGCAAAATATCGTCACCCGGAACGTCAATCCCAACACCAACCAGGTGGTTTTGACCGTGGGGCAGCTTCTGGGCGGAACCAAATACAATGTGATTGCGGACCATACGGTGCTCCGGGGGGCCTGCCGCTTTACGGACTACGCCACCCGGGAGTATCTGGAGGACCGGGTGGCCCAGGTGGTGGCGGGCATCGCCGCCGCCGGCAACGTGACCTCCAGGCTGACCTGGGATATGCACTACCCCCCCAACTTCAACAGCGCTTGGCTGATGGAGCGGATGGTTCCGCGGCTGAAGCAGGTTTTGGGAGAAGAGAAGATTACCGCCCAGAAGGAGCGCTGCGCCCAGTTCCCGGACGACTTTTCCTACTACACCCTGAAAATTCCCAGCATTTACGCCCTTCTCAGCTGCGCGCCGGACACGGGGGACCCCGCCCGGGTGCCCGGCCTGCACACCCCGGGACTGATTGTCAACGAGCGCTGCATCCCCGAGGGGATTAAGGCCATGGCCGCCTTTGCGCTGACCTATGGCATGGAAATGGAGGCATGACGGCATGGAAACAATCATGAAGGCCCTGGAGGAATATTTTACGAAGCCCCTGGCGCAGAGCGCCTGCTTCTATCCCGACGCCCGCCTGCTGGAAGTCCGGGACGGAAACATCCGCTATGGTACGCCCCATACCGACCAGCCTCTGGGCGCGGGCTGGACGCTGTTCCTGGCGGATTGGATTTCCCCTCAGCTTTGCTACGCCCACGTGGGCTACATACAGGAGGGGAAATACCGCCATGAGGCGCTGACGTTTTTGGGTCTGGACAGCGGCTGGAAGCTGGTGTCCGTCCTCCGGGCGGAGACCCCCGCGCAATACGCCAGTATTTTTGCCGCCCCGGACCAGGAGCGGGAGGCTCTGGAGGCCATCAGCGGGGTTTTGCTGGCCTACTGCGACGGAGTCTACAACCTGGACGCGGACCAAGCCCTGTCCGTCTTTGACGAAGGGGCGCGGATGGTGCATCCGGTGGACGGCGCCCGGTTCGCCGATGTGAGCTGCAAGGTGTTCCGGGAGCGCTGGGCCGGTTTGCCGCACCCGCAGACCCTGGGCATTCCCCAGTATGCCCACATCTGGCATATTGAGCTGCTCAACAAAGATACGGCCATAGCAAAGGTGGGGGTAGCCAAGCTGAACGACCACTTTAACGACTACCTGTTCTGCCTGAAGGCCGGCGGCCGGTGGCGGATTGCCCACAAGCTTACCCAGTCTGTCTGGCTGAGGCCGGAATCATAGAAATAGATACGCAAAGCCCCTGCCGCCGGACTGGCGGCAGGGGCTTTGCGTTACGCCGGGTTTAAAAATTCCATCAGCCGCTGGTAAAGCTTCTCCGGCTGCTCCTGATAGCGGCGGGCCATGGCCTCCCCGGCCTCCCGGGTGGGGGCGAAGAGCTTGGTCTCCATCAAAACACCCTCTCCGTCCGCCAGAAACAGCCGGACCAGACAGGTGCCGTCCTGGTTGGGCAGCAGGTCCGCCTGGACCTGCTCCTGCCGGCGCAGGGTCTGGTTGAGGGCGGACAGATTTTCGTCGCACCGCCGCCGGACCGAAAAAGGAAGGCTGTCCTGGCAGATCTGGCTGTTGCGCCGGCCCTTTTCCGTGATGGCGTAGCGCTCGTTTTCCAGGGTGAGGTGCTCCGTCTCCACCAGATGGGCCGCCGCCTGGGACAGAGAGAAGTAGTCCACGCCGGCGTCGCACATGGCCAGGTCCACAAGCTGCAAAAAGGAGATGGGGGCGGCCACCCGGTCCATCAGGTAGAGAATCATCATTTTTAAATCCAGATCACTTTGTATAAAACCGACTCTTGCCATAGCGGGCCTCCTGAAGCATAGATTTGGATAAGGGCATTATACAATGAATTGTCCGGAAGAGCAAGGGGTCACCAAACCGGCGCGGGCACATAGTATGGGGTGTAGCAACAACTACCCGGAACGGTCTCCCGTTCCATGAACCAACATAGGAGGGAATCCATTATGCCTGAAAGGGTTACACCCGGTCCGGTCAACGGCAGCTGCAACAGCTTCCAGGAGGCCGTGTGCATACACACCAAAAAGATTTTTGACTCTTGCAAAGATAAAGACTGCATTGAGGATTTGCGCGTATACCTCACCCGCAGCTCCCAGGAAATTGTAGAGCGCGCCCAATCTGTCCGGGGCGGCACCGCCGAACTGCTGACAGCCTACATCGACGTGGAGCCCATCTCCTTCAACAAGGGCTTTTATACCGTAGACGTGCGGTACTACTACCGGATTACCGCCGACGCCTTCATCGGCGCGGTGCGTCCTGTGGAGATCTACGGCCTGGCGGTGTTTGACAAGCGGGCCATTCTCTATGGCAGCGAGTCCAGCGCCAAGGTGTTCTCGTCCCAGTACAACCCCAACGGCCCCGATATGCAGAATCTGCCGGTGACCAGTGTGCCCAACGCCATTGTGGAGACGGTAGATCCCCTGATCCTGGGCATGAAGCTGGTGGATGTGTGCGACTGCGGCCCCTGCGAGTGCTGCTGCGACATCCCCCTGGGGGTGGCCGCCTGCTTCCCGGAGGAGCTGCTGCTGTGCGGCGACACCCGCCGGCTGTACGTCACCCTGGGCCAGTTCTCCATCATCCGCCTGGAGCGGGATACCCAGCTTCTGGTGCCGGTGTACGACTACTGCCTGCCCCAGAAGGAGTGCACCTGCTCCTGCGGCGACGTATGCCAGGAGGACCCCTGCGAGATGTTCCGCCATGTGGACTTCCCGGTCAACGAGTTCTTCCCGCCCAACACCCAGACCGGCGGTAACTGCGGCTGCGGCTGTCCGCCGTCCAATAACTGCGGCTGCTCCAACAGCAATAACAACTGCCGGAACTGAACCTCCGGACAAAAAGCGGACCCGGCAAACGCCGGGTCCGCGGTCTGTTTTTTGGGGGAATTATTTCGCCTTCTTCTTGAAGAAGATGGTCATGATGCCCTCAATGGCCAGCACGATGGCCAGCACGAACAGCAGGGTGCCCAGAATGGCCTGGGCATAGGTGCCCCAGTCCACTAAGGCCTGCACCTCGGGGTTGGAGCTGATGATCTGGCCCACGCGGTTGGTGACGGTCTGGAACAGGGAGGCCAGGGTGACCACCAGCATAAAGGCCATGGGGATGTAGAACATCTTGTTGTTCCGGCCGATGTTGCCCAGCCAGGCGC
>CAJUPG010000083.1 GCA_910588455.1 uncultured Oscillospiraceae bacterium | reverse complement strand
TTACTTTCGCCCTCATTGCCATCCTCATCAGAAGATATTAAACAGGCTCTTAGAATTCACTGGTGGAGAAAATACATATTATGACTATCCAGACGGTGGATATTCTCACATCGAATACGGCGATGAGATTGCTTTCGAAGTGATGCAGGACGAAGGGTTTGTCAGGCTATATGCTCGCGTTGAAAAATAATGTATATTACGCATATTAACTTAGCGCAGAGCCATCAAAGAATATTTCCTCTTGACGCTGTAAGCACCACTGGCATCCGGACGCCAAACCAGGAGCCACCCCCTATATATTGACGCCATTGACAAAACTCCCGCGTTCCGTCTCCCCGGCCCGCGCCGCAGGACGATGTGAACCAGCGGGACGCCGCCAAGGCGGTACGCGTTTATCCTGCTATTCCTTCGCCCCTCAGTTCACAGACAACAGACCGGTATATCCGTGAATTTGCGGAAAAGGCAGGCTGAATGATTACTGGTAAAAACACTTCCCGCATTTTGAGAAATATGGTATACTGCCTCTATCACGGAACGGTTTTATGGAGGAGGTGTCCGTATATGCCTCAGCAGATTCTGGTTGTGGATGACGAGGAGGCTATCGCTGACCTGGTGGAGGTTTATCTGACCAACGAGGGCTTTGCGGTCCGCAAATTCAACAGTGCCGCTCCAGCGCTGGAAAGCGTGGAGGCATTTCCACCCGGTTTAGCCATTCTGGATGTGATGCTTCCTGACATGGATGGCTTCACTCTGTGTCAAAAGATTCGGGAGAAGCACTTGTTCCCCATCATCATGCTCACCGCCCGGGTGGAGGGCATGGACAAAATCACCGGCCTGACCCTGGGCGCGGACGACTACGTCACCAAGCCCTTCAACCCTCTGGAGTTAGTGGCCCGCGTGAAGACCCAGCTGCGGCGGTACACACGCTACAACCAGCAGTATCAGGGGATGCCAGAGGAGTTCGACTTTCGGGGCTTGCAAATTTCCAAGTCCACCCACAGGTGCCTGCTCTACGGCAGGGAGTTGTCTCTGACGCCGTTGGAGTTCTCCATCCTGTGGTATCTGTGCGAGAAGCGGGGGCAGGTGGTGTCCAGCGAGGAACTGTTCGAGGCTGTTTGGGGGGAGAAGTATCTGGACAGCAACAACACTGTTATGAGCCACATCGCCCGCCTGCGGGAGAAGATGGACGAGCCCAGCCGAAAACCGAAATTCGTCAAAACTGTGTGGGGAGTGGGGTACACCATTGAAGGCTGAGAAAAAACATTTTGCCCACAGCAGGCGTTCCTTTCAGTTCTGGATTCAGTACCTGTTCTTTCTGCTGGCCTGGGCCGGCGGGGTAGCGGGGGCGGCGCTGCTGGCCTACTCAATCTGCGGCTCCAAGTCATGGAACGGCAGAGAACTGCTGTATCCTCTGATCCACTGGGCCCACCAGAATGTACTGCTGCTGGACGGCGTTCTGACTCTGGCCGGCTGGGTTGCCATCAGTTATTGGACGATCTCCCGTCCTTTTCAATATCTGGAGGCGTTGACGGCCGCGGCGGATCGTCTGGCGCATCCTGGGGAGGAGCCCATCACCCTGCCTGACGCGCTCAAGGACACTGAGAACCAGTTGAACCTGGCCCGGGAGCGGGCGCTGCGGGATGCCATGGCGGCAAGAGAGGCAGAGCAGAGGAAAAACGACCTGATTGTTTATCTGGCTCACGACCTGAAAACGCCCCTCACCAGCATCATCGGCTATCTGACCCTTTTGCGGGACGAGCCGGACATCTCCCCCGCCCTCCGGGCCCGCTATACCGGGGTGGCCCTGGACAAGGCAGAACGGCTGGAGGACCTTATCAACGAGTTCTTCGACATCACCCGCTTTAACCTCACCCGTTTAGAGCTGGAGAAGCGGCCGGTGGACCTGACCCGGATGCTCCAACAGGTGGCCGACGAGTTCGCCCCCATGCTGGAGGAGGCGGGACTGACCTGCCGGCTGTTTCTGCCCGAGCGCCTGCCCTACCCCTGCGACCCGGACAAGCTGGCCCGGGTGTTCGACAACCTGCTGCGCAACGCCTGTCACTACAGCACGCCGGGTACCGTGGTCCGTATTTCCGCCGAACAGGGGGAGGAGGGGATCACCCTCACCTTTGCCAACACCGGGATCACCATCCCGCCCGAGAAGCTGCGCCGTATTTTTGAGCAGTTCTTCCGGCTGGACAGCTCCCGCGCCTCCGGGACGGGAGGCGCGGGCCTTGGCTTGGCCATAGCCAAGGAGATCGTTCAGCTCCACGGCGGGACCATCTCCGCTCAAAGCGAAAACGGAGTGACTACCATTGCTGTCTGTTTGCCGAATCTTTAAAGAATTGCAAGGAAATCGCAAGAATTTCACAGGAAAAATTCAAAACAAGGCAAGCTCCTTTCTGATAGGCTGGTCCTATCCGAAAGGAGCTGTTTTTTATGAAGATCATCTTAATTTTATACGGCGGCTGCTCCAGCGAGTACGGGGTGTCCCTCCAGTCCGCCCAGGCGGTACTGGAGCATTTGAACCCCCGGCGCTGGCAGGCCCTGCCCGTCCACATTACCCGAACAGGCCAGTGGACCTGTGAGGGTCTGCCCTGCGTCCTTCGACTGGACCGGGGCCACGCCGCCCTTCTGCTGGCCGACGGACGGACGCTGGCCTTTGATGGGGCCTTCCCTGTCCTCCACGGGAAAAACGGGGAGGACGGCACCGTCCAGGGCCTGCTGGAGATGGCAGGAGTGCCGGTCATTGGCTGCGGCACCCTGTCCAGCGCACTGTGCATGGACAAGGACCGGGCCCATAAGCTGGCCGCCCTGACCGGGGTGCGCGTTCCCCGCGGGAAAGTGTTCATCGGGGACGGGGTCCCGGCGAAGCTGGAGTCCTGTGCCCGGGAGCTGGGCTTTCCCCTGTTTGTCAAGCCGGTGCGGGCGGGGTCCTCCTTCGGCATCAACCGGGTGACCCGGGCCGAGGAGCTGACCGAGGCGGTGTCCGCCGCCTTTGACCACGACCGGGAGATTTTGCTGGAGGAGGCCGTCCCCGGCTTTGAGGCAGGCTGTGCTGTACTGGGCAATCCTCCAGCGCTCACTGTGGGGGCGGTGGACGAGATCGAGCTGTCCGGCGGCTTCTTTGACTTTGAAGAGAAGTACTCCCTGAAAACCTCTGCCATCCACTGTCCCGCCCGTATCCCGCCAGAGAAAGCTCGTGAAATACAGCAGGCGGCGAAAGCGGTCTACACTGCGCTGGACTGCCGGGGATTTGCCAGGGTAGACTTCTTCCTTACCCCGGCGGGGGAGGTTGTCTTTAACGAGGTAAACACCATTCCCGGCTTCACCGCCCACAGCCGTTACCCCAGCATGATGAAGGCCATCGGCCTGGATTTTTCCGCCCTGTTGGATAGGCTCATCGAACAGGAGGTGGGGGAATGAACCCACTGATTCTGGTCAACGCCTTGCACCCCTGCCCGCCGGTGAGCGGGTGGCGGTCTTTCGAGGAACAAACTGACATCTACCAAAATTCCTTGGTGAGAAACGGCCGGTCGTTTACCCGAAAGTATGTGGCTCTCCCGGGCCACAGCGAGCACCAGACCGGCTTGGCCATCGACCTGAGCCTGCGGGGGCTGACGCTGGAGGAGTATCTGGCATGACAAGCTGGCTGAGAAGCTTGTCCAAAGGGGACAGCCTGTTTCTGTTCTGGAAGCTGTTTCGTCTCAGAGGCGGAACGAAACAGCCCCTGTTCCGGCAGGCGCTGACCTTTTTCCTGAACCGTATGGCTCACCGCCACGGCGGGTATATCGGAAATGGGGCAGTGTTTCGGGATGTCCCCACTCTGCCCCACGGCCTCCATGGTGTTTTCATCTCCCGATACGCCAAAATCGGCAGGGATTGCTGGATTTATCAGAACGTTACCATCGGCGAGGTAAATCGGACCGCCCCGGAGATCGGGGACGGATGTCTGATTGGTGCGGGAGCGGTCCTTGTGGGTGGAATCAAAATCGGTAATGATGTGAAAATCGGGGCTGGGGCGGTGGTGTGTACCGATATACCGGACGGCTGTACCGTTGTGGCCCAGCTGCCCCGGATAATTGGTCGGGAGGTGCCTCATGATGAACCCAAAAGCCCGAGCCTGGAAGGAGATTAATCTGGATTCCCTGGCTCACAATGCCCACTTCCTCCAGGGACGGCTGGTTCCTGGCTGTGACCTGATGGCGGTGGTAAAGGCGAATGCCTACGGCCACGGGGCGGTTCCTGTGTCAAAACGGCTGGAGGGGGAGGGGGTAAACGCCTTCGCCGTGGCCTGTCTGGAGGAGGGGATCGTCCTCCGGCAGGCGGGAGTGGAGGGCATGATTTTGGTTTTGGGTTTCACCCCGCCAGAGGAGGCTCCTTTGCTGGTTCGCTGGCGTCTGACCCAGACCGTCGTGGATGAAGCCCACGGGAGGACACTGAACGACGCGGGTGTCCCTCTCCAGGTCCACTTGGCGCTGGACACGGGGATGCACCGTTTGGGGATCCCGACAGAGGAAACTGAGTCATTATCCCGACTCTACAGAATGAAAAACCTGAAAATTTCCGGCATATTCTCCCACCTGTGTGTGTCGGACAGCTTGACACAAGAGGACAGGTACTACATCAAAAATCAGCTGGAACGATTCTATTGTGCGGTGGATTGGCTGAGGGTCAACGGGTACAATCCGGGCAAAATCCATATCCAGGCCAGCGGGGGAATCCTCAACCTCCCGCCTCAGCTCTGCAGCTATGCCCGGGCGGGGATTGCTCTGTATGGTGCGGCAGGGAATATGGAGGACGGTCTGCGGCCCGTCCTCTACCTGCGGGCCAGAGTGGCTTGTGTGCGGACACTGGCCACCGGTGAGGGGGCGGGATATAATTTGGCCTTTCGGGCGGAACGGGAGACCAGGCTGGCGGTCCTCACCATCGGCTACGCGGACGGTCTGCCCCGGAGCCTTACCGAAAACGGCGGCCGAGTGCTGATCCAAGGTCAGTTCTGCTCCATGGTAGGCCGGATGTGTATGGATCAACTCTTTGTGGATGTCACTGGACTTCCCTCTGTCCACTCTGGAGATATTGCTACCCTCATCGGGCGGGACGGCAGTCTGGAGCTCCGAGTGGAGGAGTTGGCCCAACAGTGCGGCACGATTCCCAATGAACTGCTGTCTCGTCTGGGTACTCGGCTCAGTCAAATAATTTGTTGAAATCGCCCCGTTCAATGCAGCAGTCGATGTCTTCGGAAATGCCCATTTAATTAGGCCGGCTGCTGGAGCAGGAAGCGGAGCAGTTAATGCGGGCAGCCTGGTATGAGCGTAATGAACAGCGGCAGGGGTATCGCAGCGGACACTACCGCCAACGGTTATATGGACAGCCTTGAGGAAGGCCTGGAGAAGGGTATGGAGAAGGGCCGGACAGAAATAATCTTTATGAAATCAGGGCGGTCCCATATGATAGGACCGCCCTGATTTTGCTTATGAAACTTTGGCCCGCTCCTGTAGAAGCTCCAGGAACAGTTTGGCAATCAGCGGCTTTTCTCTGCTGCTGACCTTTACATTGGCAGGCTGTGTGGGGCAGCAAGCCCGGCAGGAGCCGGATCAAGGGAAAGTCCAACAGCAAGAAAAGCAACGGATTGACTCACGTGGAGTATGTGAATAATCAAGTGGCCGTTTTTCGACAGGCTGACCACGATTGTCAATAAAAATGTGCCGCTTAAAATTCCGCGTTGCCTACGGTGCGGGGGTGGGGCAGGGTATCCCGGATGTTGGACACTCCAGTCAAGTACATCACCAGCCGCTCAAAGCCCAGACCAAACCCGGCGTGGCGGCAGGAGCCGTAGCGGCGCAGGTCGCAGTACCACCAGTAATCCTTGGGATCCATGCCCAGCTCCTGAATCCGGCTCTCCAGCAGCTCCAGGCGCTCTTCGCGCTGGGAGCCGCCGATAATCTCCCCGATGGCGGGCACCAGGCAGTCCGCCGCCGCGACGGTCTTTCCATCGTCGTTCATACGCATATAGAAGGCCTTGATCTCCTTGGGGTAGTCAGTTACAAACACGGGGCGCTTATAAATCTGCTCCGTGAGATACCGCTCGTGCTCCGTCTGCAAGTCGCAGCCCCACTCCACCTTAAAGTCGAACTTATCGTTGTTTTTCTTCAAAATTTCCACGGCCTCTGTGTAGCTCACCCGCCCGAAGTCGGAGCTTGCCACGTGCTCCAGCCGTTCCTTGAGACCCTTATCCACAAAGGAGTTGAAAAAGTCAATCTCGTCGGGGCAGCGCTGCATCACAGAGCGGATCACATACTTAATCATAGCCTCCGCTGTGTCCATGTAGTCGCCCAGGTCGGCAAAGGCCATCTCCGGCTCGATCATCCAGAACTCGGCGGCGTGACGCTGGGTATTGGAGTTCTCCGCCCGGAAAGTGGGCCCGAAGGTGTACACGTTCCCAAAGGCCATAGCAAAGTTCTCCGCGTTGAGCTGGCCGGAGACGGTCAGACTGGCCCGCTTGCCAAAGAAGTCCTGGCTGTAGTCCACCTGCCCGTCCTGGGTTTTCGGGGGATTTTCCAGGTCCAGAGTGGTTACCTGGAACATCTCCCCGGCTCCTTCGCAGTCGGAGGCGGTGATAATGGGGGTGTGGACATACACAAAACCCCGGTCCTGGAAGAAGCAGTGGACGGCGTGAGCCGCGGCGGAGCGCACCCGGAACACGGCGGAGAACAGGTTTGTCCGGGGCCGCAGGTGCTGGATGGTCCGCAGGTACTCGATGCTGTGGCGCTTTTTTTGCAGGGGATAGCCGGGGGTGGAGGCCCCCTCCACCTGGATGGACTGGGCCTTTACCTCCAGAGGCTGCTTGGCCTGGGGAGTCAGCACCACCTGCCCGGTGACAATCAGAGCCGCGCCCACATTCTGGGCGGCAATCTCTTTGTAATTCTCCAAAACTCCGGCATCCATAACCACCTGCAAATTTTTAAAACAGGAACCGTCGTTGAGCTCGATAAAGCCGAAGGTTTTCATATCCCGGATGGTCCGGGCCCAACCGCAGAGGGTGACCGTCTGTCCGTCCAGCTTGTCCTGGCTGGCGAAGATGGCCGCAATGGCAATGCGATCCATAGATTCATCACTCCAAAAATCAGAAATATCCTTTGTATTATACCGCCTTCTTCCGATTTTTACAAGGTTTTTTTAGACAGCCCCGGCCGCTGCGTTTTTCCGCCTGTCACTCAATATTCCGCAGATAGGCCTCCGCCCCATACCGCAGGCACCGCTGAAGGCGCTGCTCTCCCCGCTTGATGGTCCGGGAGACGGTGGACCGGTCAATCCCCAGCCGGTCCCCGATCTGCCGCATGGTCATCCCCTCCCCGTAGTACAGGGCCAGCACCGCCCGCTGCTTTTCGGTAATATCCTCCCGCATAGCCCGGACCAGGTTGCGCTTCAAGCGGCTGAGCTCCTGTGTGTTGTCCATAGCCATCTCCCGGGTGTAGACGGCCAGGTCCGCTGCGTAAATCTTTCCTCTTCTATAGCGTGTACTTGCCATTCCGGCGATACCCCCTCTCATAGTAGCGCTCTGTCAACACGGCCAGTTCCCGGGCCTCCCGCAGCATGGTGGACAGCATCCGGATGCGCTCATACAACAGCACCCTCTCCCGGCCGGTCCCGGCCTGACCCATCTCCTCCTCCAGTTGATGAATCCGCTCATCCAGCATCCCGGCGTGGGCGCGGTACTCCACCGACAGCTCTGCTAATGTCATAAAATATCTCCACCCCAATCCTTTTTCGGAAAACGAAAAAATTTTTAAAATTTTCCTTGACAATTTCCTGATTCTCTGCTAGACTATTCATTGCTGTTGGACAGCCTGTTTTCGTGATGCTGGTGTAGCTCAGCTGGTAGAGCAGCTGATTTGTAATCAGCAGGTCGGGGGT
>CAJUPG010000082.1 GCA_910588455.1 uncultured Oscillospiraceae bacterium | reverse complement strand
CGCCTTCGGCTACACCGCCGCCTGCTTCGCCTCCCCCGCCGCCTGGATCTGCGCGGATTTGTTTTTGATCCCCGCCTGCGCGGGCTGTGTGAACCATTTGCGCAAGGTCTATATGGTTCAGAAAACATTGACAAAATCTCCCCAGGGGGAGCAGGGGGATTTTCGTGAAAAGCGCAGATTGACTTCTCCCCCTCCGGTGCGCTAAGATAATCAGCGCAAACGGAAAGGAGATGAGCGTTTATGCTGCATGATGTGATCAGCGTTGTGTCCATGCTCGCTGTCTTATCGGCGATGATGTGGGCGTTTCAGCGCGACGTCAAGCACGGCGCCTGAGCGTGTGCGCAACAGGTATATTACACGGGTGAGGCGGTTGGCCTGGCCCGTGTTTTTTTACCCCGCTTGCAATTTCCTCCAAAGTCCTCTATAATGGGGAAAACCATTTTGATACGAAAGGATTTGAATATGATGGATTATGCGGCGGTATCCCTGCAAAAGCATGGGGAGTGGAGGGGGAAAATTGAAGTGACGGCCACCGTGCCCGTCCAGACCCAGGAGGACCTGTCCCTGGCCTACACCCCTGGCGTGGCCCAGCCCTGCCTGGAGATTCAAAGGACCCGGACAAGAGCTACACCCTCACCCGGCGGCACAATCTATGCGCCGTCATTACCGACGGCTCCGCCGTTCTGGGCCTGGGGGACATCGGCCCGGAGGCCGGGATGCCCGTGATGGAGGGCAAGTGCGTGCTGTTCAAAAGCTTCGGCGGGGTGGACGCCTTCCCCCTATGCGTGAAAACCCAGGATGTGGACGCATTTGTGGAGACCGTCTACAACATCTCCGGCTCCTTCGGGGGCATCAACCTGGAGGATATTTCCGCCCCCCGGTGCTTTGAGATCGAGCGGAAGCTGAAGGAGAAGTGCAGCATCCCCGTATTCCACGACGACCAGCACGGCACCGCCATTATCGCCCTGGCGGGGCTGACCAACGCCCTGCGGGTGGTGGGCAAGCGCCGGGAGGACGTGCGGGTGGTGTTCTCCGGGGCCGGCTCCGCCGCCATCTCCATCACCCGGCTGCTGCTGTCCGCCGGGTTCCGTAACATTACCCTGTGCGACAAATTCGGGGCCCTCTACGACGGCAACGAGCACATGAACTGGGCCCAGCGGGAGATCGCCAAGGTCACCAACCTGGAGAAAAAGCAGGGGGGGTTGGCTCAGCTTCTGCCCGGAGCCGACGTGTTCATCGGCGTATCCGCCCCCAATCTGGTCACCACCGAGATGGTGAAAACCATGAACAAGGACGCGGTCGTCTTTGCCTGCGCCAACCCCACCCCGGAGATTTTCCCTGACGACGCCAAGGCCGGGGGGGCGGCGGTGGTCTCCACCGGCCGCAGCGACTACCCCAACCAGATCAACAATGTGCTGGCCTTCCCCGGGGTGTTCCGGGGGGCCTTTGACGTGCGGGCCAGTGATATCAACGAGGAGATGAAAATGGCCGCCGCCCAGGCCCTGGCGGATTTGATTTCCCCGGAGGAGCTGTCCTGCGACTATATTATCCCCAAGCCCTTCGACCCCCGGGTGGTCCCCGCCGTGGCCAAGGCGGTGGCGGACGCCGCCCGGAAAACCGGAGTGGCCCGGCTGTGAAGGAGAAGCTCTTGTCCCTCCTGTGCGCCCTTCTGGCGGCGCTTACCGTTCTGACGGGGGCCATCGCCGTTCCCATCCTGTGCCGGCCCTTCTACTACGCCCACGTGGACGGGTACCATTTGACGGACTACGGCCTTACCCGGGAGGAAATTCACACCGCCTACAACGAGATGATGGATTACTGCACCGGCCGGCGGGAGGATTTTTCCGCCGGGGTGCTGCCCTTCTCCCCCTCCGGCGCGTCCCATTTTGAGGATGTGCGGGGGCTGTTCCTGCTGGACCTGCGGCTGTTTTTCCTCTGCCTGCCCCTGCTGGCTCTTTTGCTGGGGGTGTGCCGGTGGAAAAAACTGGTTTTGCACCGGTTCCGGGGCAGGGGGCCCGGCTTCTGGGCGGCGGCGGGACTGGGGGGCACGTTTGCCGCCGCCGGGCTGCTGGCCGCCCTGGACTTCGACCGGGCCTTTGTGGTCTTTCATCACCTTTTCTTCCCCGGCAAGGAAAATTGGATTTTTGATTACCGGACCGACCCCATTATTCTGCTGCTCCCCCAGGACTTTTTCCGCAACTGCGCTGTGCTGATCCTGGGGCTTCTGCTGGCGTGGTGCGCTGTGCTGATTGCGGCGGATTTCCGGATGGGCCGGACCGAGCAGAAGGATTCGTAGCCCATGGAAAGACGCAGTCTTGCCCAGCAGACCGCCCAGCGGCTGTACAATTTAATCGCGGCGGAAAAAAAGCTTGCCCCAGGCCAGAAGCTGCCCAACGAGCTGGAGCTGTCCCAGGAGATGGGGGTTAGCCGCGCCACCCTGCGGGAAGCCATCCGGGCTCTGACCACCCAGGGCGTGCTTGAGGTCCGGCGGGGAAAGGGAACCTTTGTCTCCCCCCGGGCCGGAGAGCTGGAGGACTTCGGCTTCGACGCTCTGGAGCGCGTCCGGGGCCAGCTGCGGGACCTGTTTGAGCTGCGGTCCATCGTGGAGCCCCAGGCCGCCCGGCTGGCCTGCCAGCGGGCCACAGAGGCGGAATTGCAGGAGATCCTCGCCCGGGGGCGGCAGGTGGACGCCTGCATCCGCGCCGGGGAGGACCGGACCCGGGCGGACCGGGAATTCCACGCGGCCATTGTCCGGGCCACCCACAACGAATTTATGATGCGGCTGCTGCCGGTTATCAACCAAGCGGTGGCCAGCGCTGTCCGGACTGGGGAGCACCGGGAACAGCTGGCCCGGGACACCCTGCGGGACCACGCGCTGCTGCTGGAATTTTTCCAAAAACGGGACGGGGAGGGCGCGGAGCACGCGATGGCCATTCATATGCGCCGTTCCATGGATGTGATGGGACTGGCGTAAAAAACCAGCAGGAGGGCGGCCTTTGGCCGCCCTCCTGCGCGTTTAAATCTTTGGAATGTTGTCGGATCTGGGGTAAGGGGTTGGTTCATCGGTAAGACCGGCGAGATAATCCATGCTGGTGCCCAGGATGAGGGCAAGCATTCTGCACTGTTCAAAGGATAAATTATTAACGCCTCGTTCTAATTTTGAATAATCACTTTGGTCAATTCCGGTTAACATTTGTATTTTTACTTGCGTATATCGCTTTTTCTTTCTTAATTCCCTCAGCCTTGACATACTATCACCTAGTATAAGTATGTCAATTTAGCCTATTGAAATTAGGGGACCATTCCCCTATAATTGAACTGAGGTGAAAAAATATGAAAATCGAAGAAGAGCTTTTTGCCCAGGCTATGGGGGAAATCGCCCTGCAATATCTCAAACAGGAGGAAATCCTGGAAAATCTTCTGCAAAAAATGGAAAGCGAAGCCCTGCAAACCCTGCGGGAAATTAAAACAGTTTTGGATGACAGTTCCATAGAGGACCCCGAATGCTTTTTGCGGGTTGACGCCCTTGTGGAAACCTTTCACGCCCACGGGCTCAAAACCACGCGGCACGATTGGGGCTGAGCGTCTGCATCCTTCATTTCCCCACGCAGAACCGCTTAAAAATGCAGTCGGTCACGTCCTCACGCACGGTCCTGCCCGTTAGCTCCCCCAGAGCCTCCAGGGCCTGCTCCACGTCGCTTAACACCGCGTCCGGGGCGAACCCCGCCTCCAGGGCCTTCAGGGCCTGCTCCACGTGTCCCAGGGCCCGCCCCGCGGCCTCCGCCTGCCGGGCGTTGGACAGCAGCTCTCCATAGCCCTCCTGCTCCCCCTTGGGAAAGCACCGGGCCACCGCCGCCTCCAGGCTCTCCAGCCCCTGCCCCGTTCGGGCGCTGAGGGTCACGTCCGCCTCTACCGGCCACGCCGCCTGCTCCAGATCCGCTTTGGTCCGGACCAGCAGGGCAGGGGCGTTTTTTTTTGCCCGGGCCAGCAGCGCCCGGTCCTCCTCCTCCAGGGGCTTCCCCCCGTCCGCCAGCACCAGAACCAGCCCGGCCCCCTCCATCGCCGCCCGGCTGCGCTCCACCCCCAGCTGCTCAATGGGGTCCTGGGACTGCCGCAGGCCAGCGGTGTCGATGAGCCGCAGCGGCACGCCCCCCAGCTCCAGCCGCTCCTCCACCGTGTCCCGGGTGGTGCCCGGGATTGGGGTGACGATGGCCCGGTCATAGCCCACCAGCGCGTTGAACAGAGAGGACTTCCCCCCGTTGGGCCGTCCCACCAGAGCGCAGGGCACCCCCTGGCTGATCTGCCGCCCCCGCCGCCAGCTGTCTGTCAAGCCGCCCAGGGCCTGCCGCTGCCCCTCCAGGGCGGTTTTCAGGGTGCTTGCGGTAAAGGGGTCCAAATCCTCGTCCGGATAGTCCAAAACCGCGCAGAAGTGGGCGTCCAGTTGGGTGAGGGCCTGATAGATCTCCTCAATTCTGCGGGACAGCGCCCCTCCCAGGCGGCCCGCCGCGTGGCGCACGCTCTCCCGGCTCTGGGCCTCCAGCAGATCAGCCACCGCTTCCGACTGGGCCAGGTCCAGCTTGCCGCTGCAAAAGGCCCGGCGGGTAAACTCCCCCGGTCCCGCCTGGCGGCACCCCAGGGCAAACAGGGTCTCCAGCGCCAGGGAGAGCACCATGGGGGAGCCGTGACAGTGCAGCTCCCCGGTGATTTCTCCGGTGAAGGAGGCCGTGCCCGCGGTGTAAAAGGCCAGGCAGCGGTCGATGGTCTGGCCCTCCCGGTCCAGCAGCCGGCCGTAGACCATCTGCCGGGGGGGATGGTCCTCCAGCTTCCCTCCGCCGGCCGGGCGGAAGCACTGGGTCAAAATGTCCGCCGCCCGGGGACCGGACAGGCGAATCACCCCTACTCCGCCCACGCCGGCGGGGGTGGAGAGAGCTGCGATGGTGTCGGAAATGCCGGCGGTGTGGGAACTGCCCTGCATGGGGAAACACACCCTTTCTGTAAATTTGGTAATCCTGACTGAGAAAAAGGGGGTTGACAGTGTATATCTGCGAAAAAGCCGCATATATTCATCCGTCAACAGGTTACATAACGTATGTGGAAAACCCTGTGGATAATGTGGAAACCCCTTGTGGAAAGCGGGGAGCCGGGGGAACATAACGCGTTGGAACCCGAATCGGCAAAATGGATAGAGCTGGTCAAAAGTGAATTGGAAGCGGTTGCCTGGGAGATAAAAAAACCGTCTGCCTTGGCAGACGGTTTTTAATCAGGCCAGCTTGTTGAGCTTCAAGGTCATTTTGCTCTTCTTGTTTGCGGCATTGTTCCGGTGAAGCAGCCCCTTAGCGACCGCCTTATCCACCGCTTTAACAGCCGTCTTGTAAGCGGCATCGGCCTCGCTGCGGTTGCCATCCGCCACCGCGGCGTCAAACTTCTTCAGATCCGTCTTGAGCGCGGATTTCGTGGCCTTATTCTGCATGGCCTTGGCCTTGGAGACCAGGACACGCTTTTTAGCAGACTTAATATTCGGCAAACCAAACACCTCCTCCGATTCCAGAATATTGCTCCCATCTGCCTGCGGCAGAGAAGATTGTCTGTGCAGATATGTATTCTACCATTCCTTTCTTGAAAAATCAACTGTTTTTTCAAATTATTTTTCACGGAAAACCATAAAATTTTTTGTTCCTCCCCTGGACAGAAGGTTTCTCCGGTATTATGATATAAGGAGCAGTTTCATTTGGAAAGGAAGATTCCCCTATGCGCGTACAGCCCAGCCCTCCCCTTCTCAGCCGTCCCGTCTGCTTCTTCCCGGCCGCCCTGCTGTGGATGGAACTGGTTTACCGGGCGTTCTATGTGGACGGCTTCTGGGGCCGGGGGCTGTTGTTTTTAACGGTGTTCAGCCTGCCGGCGGGGCTTTTGTGCGGCCTGCTGTGCTGCATCTGGAGCCCAAAAGCCAACCGCATCGCCGCCCGGGTGCTGATGGCCCTGCTGACGGCCTGGTTTCTGCTCCAGGCGGTGTACAAAACCATTTTCCGCACGGTGTTCTCTCTGGGGCTGCTGTCCATGGCGGGGGACGCCCTGGGCAGCTACTGGCGGGAGGCCTGGGGCGGCGCGGTCCGGGCCCTGCCGGCCCTGGTGCTGCTCCTTCTGCCCCTCGTCCTCCTGTGCGCGTACCTCCACCGGACGCCGGAGGCTCTGGAGGATCAGGCCGGCCGGCCCCTGGTGCTGGGGTGCGTGGCCGGAGCCGCCGTCCTTCAGCTGCTGGGCGGCGGCCTCACCTTCTGGACGCCGCCCGGCGGGGTGCAGACCGTCCGGGAAATTTACCGGCAGTCCTTCGACCCGGCGGTGATTGCCTCCAACTTCGGACTGACCGCCGCCTTCCGTCTGGACGTGACCCAGATGCTCTTCGGCCTGGAGCCGCCCCCGGAGCCGGAGCCCAATCCGGAACCGGAGCCCCAGCCGGAGCCGGAACCGGAACCGGAGCCGGAGCCGGTTAAAGAATACAATGTGCTGGACATTGATTTCGACGCCCTGATTTCCGGCGAGACCGACGGGCTTCTGGTGGAGATGCACCAGTTCTTCCGGGACCGGGAGCCCACCAAAACCAACGAATATACCGGAATGTTCGCGGGCAAAAACCTGATTTTTCTCACCGGCGAAGGATTCTGGCGCTACGCCGTTCACGAGACCTACACCCCCACCCTGTATAAGCTCTCCCATGAGGGGTTCGTCTTTGAGAACTTCTACAACCCCCTGTGGTGGAAGTCCACCACCGATGGGGAATACGCCGCCTGTACCTCCCTGATCCCCTCCGGGTCGGTGCGGTCCTTTAAGACCTCCGGGGCAAACGCCATGCCCTTCTGCCTGGGCAACCAGTTCCGTCAACTGGATTATCCCACCACCGCCTGGCACAACCATACCTGGGACTACTACAACCGGGACGTGTCCCACCCCAATATGGGCTATGACTACTCCGGACTGGGCCACGGCCTGGAGGTAAAGCCCAGCTGGCCCGAGTCCGATTTAGAGATGATGCAGGTGGTGGTCCCCCAGCTGCTGGCGGGAGCAAAGCCCTTCCACGCCTACTTTATGACGGTGAGCGGACATATGAACTACAATTTCCGGGACAACGCCATGTCCGGTAAGCACTACGACGACGTGGCCGGCCTGGAGATGAGCACCGAAGCCAAGGCCTACATCGCCTGCAATATGGAGCTGGATCTGGCCCTTCAATATCTTTTGGAGGAGCTGGACAGGGCGGGGGAGCTGGAAAACACGGTGATCTGCCTGTCCGGGGACCACTACCCCTATGGCATGGAGCCCGCCACCTGGACAGAGCTGGCCGGCCAGGAGCTGGACCCTGATTTTGAAATCTACCACTCCACTTTGATTTTGTGGTCCGGGGATATGAAAGAGCCGGTGGTGGTGGAGAAACCCTGCGAGAGCCTGGACATCCTGCCCACCCTGTCCAATCTGTTCGGGCTGGAGTACGACTCCCGCCTGCTGATGGGCCAGGATATTCTGTCCGACGCGCCGGGGCTGGTGATGCTGTCCAACAAGAGCTTCATTACGGAGCTGGGGCGGTATAACTCCAAAACGGACAAGTTCACGCCAAATGAGGGCGTGGAGGTTCCGGAGGGCTATGTGTCGGAGATTTACCGGGAGGTGAAGAATTTGTTTCGCCATTCGGTGAACATTCTGGAGCAGGATTATTACGGAAAATTGGGGCTTTAGCCCTGGATCGTAACGGATGCGCCGGGAAAATGTCAGAACAGGTCTCCCCTGCCGCGGGAGGCCTGTTCATAGCTTTTTCTGTTCGGGCAGATAAACCAAAACTTCCTCTTGGACGCGATGAATCATTCAAAAGCAATAACATCAGCACAACCCGACACGAATAAAGAGGCGGCCCCCAACCGGGGCCGCCTCAGCTTGTCGAAAAGCGGCCTGCCAGGAAAAAGTTCTGGCAGGCCGCAAAGC
>CAJUPG010000081.1 GCA_910588455.1 uncultured Oscillospiraceae bacterium | reverse complement strand
ATTGAGGACATCGCCTTCCAGACCAACATTCTGGCCCTGAATGCCGCTGTGGAGGCCGCCCGGGCGGGCACCGCCGGCAAGGGCTTTGCCGTGGTTGCCGACGAAGTACGCAATCTGGCCGGAAAATCCTCCGCCGCCGCCCAGGAGACCACGGTGCTTCTCAGCCAGACGGTGGCCTCCATGGACGAAGGGGTCCAGGCCGCTCAGGACACCGCGCAGTCTATGCTGGCCGTGGTGGCCCAGGCTGACGAGATGAGCGGTTTGATTGCCGGCATCGCCGGCCGCACCCAGCAGCAGGCCGCCGATACGGAGGAGATTACCACCGGCATCGACCAGATTTCCAGCGTGGTCCAGAACAACGTGGCCACTACCGAAGCCAGCGCCGCCGCCAGTGAGGAGCTGTCCGGCCAGGCGGATCTGCTCAAAGAGCTGGTAGCCCGGTTCCAGCTCAAAACGATGTAAGCCTGTTCCAAAGCGCCAGAGGCGGACATTCTACGGAATGTCCGCCTCTGTGTTATTTCCAGTCACCGGCTATTTTATGAGTCCCCGCAGGGGGCAGTCCGACAGAGACACCCGCCCGGCCAGCTTCGCCAGGCCGTGATCCCGGAGGTAGTCCTGGAAAATCGCCAGGGATTGGGCGGAGTCCGGGCCGATGATAATTTCCGTCACCAGGTCCTCAATGCCAATCCCAATTTCCCCGCACATGGCCTTCAGGTCCAGAGGATAATATTTTTTGATCCGCTCCTTGGTCACGTGGTAACAGGGCTTGATGTCAAAGCCGCTGCGCTCGAAGGGGGACACCACCAGCCGCATCTCGTATTCCGAGGAGAAGGACGGGTGCTTAAAGGATACGGAGCAGGCCCAGGCGGCGCACATGGCCTGCCGGACGGCGGGATTTTCCCCGGACAGGGCCTCCCCCTCCCGGGCCAGGCGGCAGAACACCTCTACCATGGGGTGGCCGGCCATGTCGTCCTGGTAAAACACCGTCTGGAGGGACAGGGCCCCCTTGGCCATTTTTTGCAGACAGTCCCGCCGCATGGCAATGCAGATGCCCCGGCCCCGGTTGCCGTAGCGTTCCCACTGGGCCGCGTCGTCCCGGCGGAAGGAGAAGCAGGCGGCAAAGGCGGAGTATTCCTTCTTGAGCTCTTCGTGAAACAGGTCCCAGATTTCCTCCGCCCGCCGGGGACTCCCCTCCCGGTTCAGCCGGTCCGCAATGGCGGTGCACAGCCGCTTCATAAAGTGGCGCATCTCCGCCGAATCGTTCATGCGCAGCACGTTGTTTACCCGCAGCTGGGCGCAGCGCAGGATGCCGTCGATGGCCTGAAAATCCGTATAGTGATACAGGATCTTGCCGCCGTACATAGACCTTCCCCCGTTTTGTTTTTTTCTATTATAACACAAAACGGGGGAAGGCGGCAAAGATTTTATTTCCCGTCAGCGGGAACGATGGTCATTTCCTTCCTATCCGTTCCGTCCTCTCCGGCGGTATAGACCGAGGTAAAGGACTTGCCGTCCGCCGACGGAGTACCGACCGCAGCCGGCTCCGTCCTGCCGTCCGGGCCCACGGTGTACTGGACCGCCGGCCCTTCTCCGCCGGGCACGTCCATGCTGTATGTAACCTCATACTGCTCCAGGGTCCCAATGACGCTTACGTTAATTTGGCTGCCCTCCAGGGTCTTTTGATAGGCGTACACCCCGTTTTGGGCCAGCTCATCGGTGATGTCCACCGTCTCGTCCCCTACGGACAGCATCACCCGGCCATCCACCGTATCCACATCGACCTCGCTCATGTTAAACACCACTACATTGCCGCCGGTGGTTTCCAGGTCCGTACGGAAGCCGTCCACCTCATGCACAAAGATGATCTTGTAAATAAATTCCTGCATGCTGTCCAGGCTGGCGGCGCTGGCGCCCACAGTGAGAACGGCCACTGCCGCGGCGGCGGCCAGCAGGGGGCGGACGGAAAACTTTTTCTTGTTGTTTTTTTCGGTCATAGCAATAATTTCCTCCAATTTATCCTGAGGAGCCCGGAGCTCCTCCATAGTTTCACGGTACAGTTTGCACATAGCTTTTCTCCTTTCCCAATTCAGCACGCAGCCGCTCCCGGGCCCGGAGCAGCCGGGTCTGCACAGTGGAGGGCTTCACCCCCGTGGCGGCGGATACCTCCTGCACGGAGCAGCCCTCGTAATAATAGAGGTACACGCACAGCCGGTAGGCCGGCGGCAGGGCCATCACCGCCTGAAACAGCTCCGCCTTCTCCGGATCGTCGTAGGCCGGGGCGTCCCGCCACTCCTCCAGGGCCACCAGGGTCCCCCGGCGCAGGGCGCGGATCAGCCGGCGGCTCTCGTTTACGGCGACCCGTAGCAGCCAGTGCTTCAGGTGCTCCTCACTCTCGAAGGGCTTTTGCTGCTCATACAGCTTTAAAAAGACTGTCTGCATCACGTCCTCCCCGTCGGCGGGGTTGCGCAGGGCGTGGCAGGCCACCCGATACACCATGTCGCCGTAGGTATGGACCGCCTCCGTAAATTTTTCCCGTTCCAGGGTTTTCACCTCCCGTTCTTGGAATCTGAGATGGAAACGCGTTTCATAAGGAATACCCTCCAGGGGGGCAGAATATCCCAGGCGGGAAAAAAATTTTTAGGGCCGCCGTTTTTTCGGCAACACCAGACCCGGAAGAAATCTGCCGTATTCAAGGATAGCATATTCTTTTGTTTATAGGAACGCTGTTAAGGCGAAAATACGCGCGCCGACTTGGTAAAATTGAAAAAATTGTGAATAAACTGTTGACGCATGGCGGAAAATATGCTAGAGTAGAAGAAATTTTTGCATACAGGCAGTTTTTAAGGAGAGAAAAATTATGGAACACAAACGCGCGCAGTGGGGGAGCAATCTGGGTTTCCTCCTCTCCGCCATCGGCTCGGCCGTGGGCCTGGGCAACATCTGGGGTTTCCCCTATAAAATGGGTAAGAGCGGCGGCTTCACCTTCCTGGTGGTTTATCTGCTGCTGGCCGTCTTTGTGGGCTTTACCATTATGGTCACGGAGCTGTCCCTCAGCCGCCGGACCGGCCTTGGCATCATCGGAACCTATACTAAGGTCTCCAAAAAGTTCAAATGGGTCGGCTGGCTGGGCGTGTTCTCCCCCTTCATCATCCTCAGCTTTTACACCGTGCTGGGCGGCTACTGTCTGGAATATATCTTCGTCAACCTGGCCAACCTCTTCAACGGCGGCGACGCCTTGGGCATGACCGGCTCCGACCTGTTCAGCTCCATGCTCACCGACCCCCTGGGCTGTCTGGGCTATACCACCCTGTTCATCGTCATCGGCTACTTCATCGTCCGGGGCGGCATTGAAAAGGGCATTGAGAAATTCAACAAGGTGGGTATGCCCGCCCTGTTTGTCATGCTGGTGATTATCATCATCCGCAGCGTCACCCTGCCCCAGGCCGCCGAGGGCCTCAAGTTCATGTTCGTCCCCGGCTACGCGGTCCAGGCGGGCTTTATTCCCAAGGCCCCCAGTGTCCTCACCGTGCTGGCCACCGCCGGCGGGCAGATGTTCTTCTCTCTGTCCCTGGCTATGGGCATCATGTTCACCATGGGCTCCTATATGTCCAAGGACCAGAACATCGCCAAAAACTCCCTGGTCATCGTGGTGGCGGACACCATCGCCGCCATTCTGGCCGGCGTGGCGGTCATCCCCGCCGCCGTGTCCAACGGCATCCAGACGGGCACCGCCCTGGGCGAGATCAAGCTCAGCGGCCCCTCTCTGCTGTTCGTCACCCTTCAGGACGTGTTCCACGCCATGGGCCCCCTGGGCTCCCTGTTCGGTGTGATCTTCTACCTGCTGGTCTTTATCGCCGCTATCTCTTCCTCCATCTCTCTGGTGGAGGTCATCGTCACCGTGCTGCTGGACTCCGCCCAGCTCCGGGGCAAGACCGCCCATCGGGGCCGGGTCACCCTGGGGGTCTCCCTGGCAATTCTGGCGGAGGCCGCTCTGGTAGCCGTGGACGGCCTGGGCAACAACGGCCTTTGGGTCCCCGGCCAGGCCACCTTTGGCATCAACAACTGGAACGACTGCTGGCTGGACTTTATGGACTTCTGGTCCGAGGGCCTGGCAATGCCCATCGGCGCGCTGCTGATGGCGGTTATGGTTGCCGTGGAGGTCAAGCCCAAGTATGTGCTGGAGGAGCTGCACATCGGCTACTCCAACAAGCTGGACAAATTTTACAGCTTCTGCATCACCTGCATCGTGCCCATCGTCATGATCCTCATCCTGGCGGGGCAGCTGAACGACTTCCTCCAGCTGGGCTGGTTTGTGTAAAAATGCGCAGGGGCGGCATTGTGCCGCCCCTGTTTTTATACCTCCTCCGAAAGCTCCCCCTCAAACACTGTCCGGGCGGGGCCCTCCATCCAGATTGTTTCGTCCTCACAGCTCAGCTCCAGCTCGCCCCCCGGCAGGCGGACCACAGCCCGCTCCCGGCACAGTCCTCTGGCCCGGGCGGCGGCAAAGCAGGCGCAGGCCCCGGTGCCGCAGGCCAGGGTCACCCCGCTCCCCCGCTCCCACACCCGCACGTCCAGCAGGTCCGGCCGCAGCAGCGTGGCAAATTCCACGTTGACTCGTCCCGGAAAGCCCGGGTAGGTCTCCAGCCGGGGGCCCTCCCGCTCCAAGTCAATGGCGTCCAGATCCCCGCAGAAGATAACCGCGTGGGGGTTGCCCACCGACACCAGCTGCACCGGAAAAAAACTCCCCTCCAGCCGGACCTCCCGGGGCGGGGACACCTCCGGCCGGCCCATGTTCACCGACACCCGGACCACCTGCTCCCGCCGGACCTCCAGACGCAATTCTCTTGGACCCGCGTCCGTGTCGATGGTCAGGCACTGTTTTCGGGTCAGCTTTTTGTCAAAAACGTACTTGCCCACGCACCGGATGCCGTTGCCGCACATCATCCCCCGTGACCCGTCGGCGTTGAACATATGCATGGAGAAATCCCCCTCCCGGCCGGGGCCTATGCAGATCAGGCCGTCTCCCCCCACGCCGAAATGCCGGTCGGACAGCCGCACGGCCAGGGCGGACAGGTCCTCCGGGAACTCATTCAGGCAGTTTATGTAAATGTAATCGTTTCCAAGGCCCTCCATTTTGGTAAATTGCAACGCGCCCACGCTCCTTTCCACTCATGGAAAAGATATGTGGGCGCGTTTCAAAAAATAACAGCGCCGCCGCACTATTGCAGCCCCATTACAAAAAGCACCAGGGCTCCAACCGTCAAAGCGGTCCAACCGACATACCGGCCCGCGATTTCCCAGTCGGACGGCTCCGCTTGGTGCGGGCAGCGAATCCGCAACGCCAGGTTCCACAGGAAGATTTCATCTGCAAAGAAAATAAAAAGCGCGTTGAGAATACAGATAAACACCGCCAAAAACCACCTGATCCAATCGCCCCTGTGGGTCAGCTCGGGGTTGTTCACCAGCCTTTGTATGGTGTATGCAGACGGCTCCGCGGGGTCAATAATGTTTCCATACTCGTCTCTCGCGATTCCACCGTTTGCTGAGGTTACGGTTATCTCAAAATCAATGACGTCCTGAGGAACCGCGGCAGAGTCCTCTTTTGCCGTATAGGGACCATAGGTCTGATCGCCGTACTGAAATACAACGGTCTTATCCTCCGACACCGTAAAACGCGCCTGCCGTCCCTGGACTCTGCCGGAATACACCGTACTGCCGTTTTCCTGGCTTGGCACAAGGATCGCGCCCCTATATGCAAAGCCAACCCGGGAGATTGTCATGGAATAAATCCCCGCAAATACCAGCGCCATAGCAATCATAACGATTAAAACAGCTTTTTGATAGCGATTCAAGCTCTTGATTTTTTCCATCGTCTCCCCTCCCATAACAGAGTATAGCATCAACGCCGGCGGCTTTCAACTTTTTTCTAAAATCTGAGAAAATTTTTCTCCTTGACAAGTTCAAACTATCGTGATAGTATGGACGCGTAAACTATTGCAATAGTTTCAAGGAAAGGAAGTGGCTCTATGGCCGTCAAGCTGTTCGACTCGGAACTGAGAGTGATGGATGTGCTCTGGAAGCAGGGCGAGCAAACCGCGAAGTCCATCTCCGACATCCTGAAAAAATCCATCGGCTGGAACCAAAACACCACTTACACCGTTATCAAAAAGTGCATTGCCAAGGGGGCCGTGGAGCGCCGGGAACCCAATTTCCTGTGCCGCGCCCTCATCTCCAAGGAGGAGGTGCAAAAGGCAGAGACGGAGGAACTGATCGGAAAATTATTCGACGGCTCTCCCGACCTGCTGTTCGCCTCTCTGCTGGGGCGGCAGGAGCTCACCAAGGCCCAGATTGAGGCCCTGCGGCAAATGGCCGCGGAAATGGAGTGTGAGTCATGAGCCTGCTGGAACGCAGCCTCACCGGCGGCGGGCTGGCGGTGGCTGTCATACTGCTCCGGGCCCTGGCCATCAACCACCTGCCCAAGCGGAGCTTTCTGGCTCTGTGGGGCGTGGTTCTGGCGCGGCTGCTCCTGCCGTATCGCGTCCCTCTCCCCGTGCCTGTGCCCCTGTTACAGTCCAAGCTGCCCACGGCGGTGATTTCCGCCCCCCTGCCCCAAGCTCCGGTGACCGTCCAGACTGTCCCCAACATACCGGCAGCCGTGCCGGCAGCGGAGGCGGCCGCCGGGCCGGACCTCCTGCCTCTTCTCTGGGCGGCCGGGGCGCTGGCCCTGGCGCTGTTCTTCCTGGTTTCCTACAACAAATGGCGCTGGATTTTTCGCACCTCCCTGCCGGTGGAAAACCCGTTCGCAAAAACCTGGCTGGCGGAACACCCCCTGCGGCGGACCGTCTCCGTGCGCCAGTCCGACCGCATCGCCGCCCCCCTCACTTACGGCCTGCTGCGGCCTGTCATTCTGGTCCCGGCGGCGCTGGACTGGACGGAGCACAAGACGCTGCACTATATATTCGCCCACGAGTATGTCCACATCCGCCGGTTTGACGCCGCGGTCAAGCTCCTGCTGGCCGGGACGCTGTGCGTCCACTGGTTCAACCCCGTGGTCTGGGTCATGTACGTCCTGGCGAACCGGGATCTGGAGCTGTCCTGCGACGAAGCGGTGGTGCGGCAATTTGGCGGCGGAAATAAATCCCGGCTGGAGTATGTACTGGCGCTGCTGGCTATGGAGGAACAGCGCAGCGGCCTGACCCACCTGAATTTCAGCAAAAATGCGATGCAAGAAAGGATTGAAGCGATTATGAAATATAAGCACGCGTCTATTCTGGCGCTGGGCCTGACTGCCGCCCTGGTGCTTGGCGCAACAACCACATTTGCAGCCTTCGTAGGCCCATCTTCCATCGAAGAGCGGGACCGGCGGCTGAATGCAGAAGCTACCGTGGAAGAGGGCGAACTCATGTCCTATGTAAACCCGGATGATGGAAAGACCTACTATAGCTTTGATGGCGGAAAAACCTTTGAAGCGATGACCGACGAAGAGTTCGAGCGGCGTTTCCCAGCTCCCAATGTGGAGTGGTGGACGTATGAGGAATACGCCGCATGGCTGGAGCAGGAGAAGATAAACCTTCAGGAAATGCTGGGGGAAAAGGGCTGGACCGGGGGGAGAGGTGAGTTTATCTGGACCCAGGAAATGATCGATGAAACCATTGCCCTGTATGAGGACATTCTGCAGGAAATCAAAGAGGGCAAAATGTATTCCAAATCCATTGACGGCTCTGACGATCTCATGATGAGCTATAACCCGGCTGACATTGCAACAACGGACGAGAGGGACTTTGCCGCAGATCGCAGCATTTATGAGCCATTCGGGCTGATTTGGAACGAAAAGGACGAAAAATTTTATTTCAAAGGGGAAAAAGTCCGCTATTTCTGCGACGGCGTGGAGCTGGAGGACGGCGCGGCGGTGCGCCGGGAGTATCTTTGCGACTCCGGCACCGTGGATGTCTACACCGTCTGGGAGCCGAAGGACAACGGCGACGGCAGCTATGACCCCTTCGGCACACTGACAGACGTGAGGGCTTACAGCCAGGAGGAATTTAATAACCGGAAAATCGCATCCGAGGTTAGGGCTTGTTTGAAAAATAAATATTGCACAAATCGATGGTAAGTGCGAAAATA
>CAJUPG010000080.1 GCA_910588455.1 uncultured Oscillospiraceae bacterium | reverse complement strand
CCAGGGACTGGCCCTTGTGGCGGATGGAGGCGAACAGGGCGCCGTAGTCATGGACCGCGCCGAAGAAGATGCCGCCGATGAGCACCCACAGCACCACGGGCACCCAGCCGAACACGGCGGCCTGGATGGGACCGTTGATGGGGCCGGCGCCGGCGATGGACGAGAAGTGGTGACCCATCAGGACGGGGGCCTTGGCAGGGACGTAGTCCATGCCATCCTCCAGCTCATGAGCTGGCGTGACTTTTTTGTCGTCCACGCCCCACTGCTTGGCAAGCCAGCCGCCGTAGAAGATGTAGCCTACGACCAGAATGGCGATGCCAACGATGACAACTAACATTGCATTCATTTAAGTTTCTCCTCTCCTTAACTTAAATTTTTGGATACGCTGGCCGCCAGCTGCTCCAGAAATTGAGCGGTCTCCCGCCCGGGGCGGTTGGCGGCAAATTCGCCGCAGTCCAACACTGCGGCCGCTATACGAAACTCCATCCATCCATGGAGCGATAGCCGGAAGTTTTTGCGCTGCTTCAGCCGTTTCAGCCGGTGCAGCGCCTGTGGGTCCGCCCTGTCGCACAGCACGGCGGCGGTGAGAAAGGTGGACATATGGTCCTTATGGGGCCGGATGCGGGGCATACCGTCCGACAGGGTGGCTTGAAAGACTTCCTCCAAGGCCCCCTCGTCCAGCCGTGGCAGGGACCAGAGGTAGACGTATTCGTTGGTTTCCGCCGCCCACAGCTCGGCCTTTTTCACCAGTACATACTGGGCGGACCGGGAGTGGTAGGCACAGCGGGCCTTCAGAAGCCCGCCCTCCGGGAGCTCCTCCACGTCGTAGTAGGCCCGGTAGGACTGCACGGCGGCTTTTTCCAGTTGTTGGCGAAGCTGTTGCAAGCCGGACCGCCTCCTTTGAAGTTTAGCGGAGTAAATTATAACAGAATTGTGAACAAAGCGCAAGCCCTAAATTGACAAGGAGAGCAGGGTGGAGTACAATAGCGACTGATATACTATATTTCAAAGATAGAAAGGTCATTTTCTCAATGAAAGACTTTTTGCGGCATTGGGAGCGTTTTGTCCGGCCCTCCCTGTTCTTTCTGGCGGTGATTTTCTACGAAGAGCTGTTTTTAAAGCTCTTCTGCTTTCACAGGCTCACTCTGTCCGGCCTGGGCTTCACTCTGCTGTTTACCCTCCCCATTGCCATGGCGGGGGGACTGGTGTGCGGCGGGCTGTCCCCCAGGCAGGGCCGGGTGTGCCTGGTGCTGGGAACGGCGGTGATCTCCCTTTGGATCGGGTCCCAGACGGTGTATTTCAGCCTGTTTAAAACCTTCCTGTCCCTGTTTTCCCTGACCAAGCTGGGCATGGTGGCCGGCGCTTTTGGGGATATGGCGGTTTGGGAAATTCTGATGAACTGGTTCCCGGTGCTCATGATGGCCGCCCCTGTCCTTCTCAGCCTGCGCCTGGCCCCGAAGCTGGTGGCTGGCGGGCCTATGCCCCCCAGGGCCCATTTCAGATGGACTCTGTACAGCCTGGGGGCCCAGCTGACGGCGGTGGCCCTGGTGATGCTGTGCGGCGGCGGGGTGCTCTCCCTGCGCTACCTGTATATTCACGCCGCCGCCCCGAACCTGGAGGCCCAGAGCTTCGGGATGCTCACCCACACCCGGCTGGAGGTCCAGCGGATGCTGTTCGGGGTGGCCCCTGACCCGGAGGAGAAAAACCCAAAGGTATTGAGCGAAAAGCACCCCATTCCCTGGCGGCAGAAGCCGGCGGCGGACATTCCCGCTCCGGCCCCCGCTTCCGGGCCCCAGATTCTGGATATTGACTTCCCTGCCCTGATTGCCCAGGAGGAGGATGAGGCCCTGCTGGATCTGCACCAGTATTTCGCCCAGGTGGAGCCCACGGAGAAAAATGCCTGGACCGGCTACTTTGCCGGAAAAAACCTGGTCTGGATTGTGGCGGAGGGCTTCTCCACCCTGGCCATGGACCCCCAGCGGACCCCCACCCTCTGGGCTCTGTCCCACCAGGGGTTCCGCTTTGAGCACTTCTACACGCCGCTGTGGGGGGTGTCCACCTCCGACGGGGAGTATACGACCACCACCGGTCTGATCCCAAAATCCGGCGTGTGGAGCTACTCCCGGTCTGCGGAAAACTATATGCCCTTCGGCTTTGGCAACCAGTTCGGCCGCCTGGGCTACCGGACCCTGGCCTACCATAATTATATTTACACCTATTACGACCGGGATCAGTCCTTCCCCAATATGGGCTACGACTACTACGCCCTGGGCCAGGGGCTGGAGCTGGAGGAGATCTGGCCCCCCTCCGACCTGGAGATGATGGAGGAGATTGTCCCCCGGTTTGTGAATGAGGACCATTTTATGGTCTACTGCCTCACCGTAAGCGGACACCTGAATTACGGCTACCAGGAGAACGCGATGGCCCGGCGGCACTGGAGTCTGGTGGAGGACCTGCCCTACTCCGAGCGGGTAAAGGGCTATCTGGCCTGCCAGGTGGAGCTGGAGCTGGCGGTGCGCAGTCTGGTGGACCAGCTGGCGGCGGCGGGGAAGCTGGAGGATACGGTAATCGTGCTGTCCGGAGATCATTACCCCTACGGACTCACCGACGAAGAGTACAGCGAGCTGCTGGGCCATCCGGTGGACCCGGTGTTTGAGATCTATGAAAACACCCTCATTGTGTGGAACAGTCAGATGGGCAAGCCGGTGGACATTGACAAATACTGCTCCAGTCTGGACATCATGCCCACACTGGCGAATCTGTTCGGGCTGCCCTACGACTCGCGTCTGCTGGCCGGCCGGGACATCCTGTCCGACGCGGCGGGGCTCGTCATTTTCTCCAACTACAGCTTCATCACCGAGCGGGGCCGGTACGACTCCACCATGGACCTGTTCGAGAGCTGGGACGGCTCGCTGCCGGAGGAGGGGTATTTGGTCCAGGCTCTGGCGGAGGTCCAGAACCGGGTGGCCTATTCCGTGGGCATTCTGGACCACGACTACTATCGGAAGGTGCTGAAATGATACGAAGGGCGCGGAGCGCAGATGTGCCGGAGCTTGCGCAGCTTTGGCTGGAGGCCAATCTCCAGGCCCACGGCTTCATCCCCGCCCAATACTGGCGGGACCATTTGGAGGAGGTGGCAAACCTGCTGGGCGAATCAGAGGTGTACCTCTTGGAAGGGGAGAAGGGACCGGCCGCCGGTTTTGTGGGACTTCAGGAGGAGTTTATTGCGGGAATTTTTGTCCGGCGGGAGGTCCGGTCCAATGGGATTGGGAAGCAACTGCTGGATTTTGTGAAAGGGCGCAAGAACCGGCTGCGCCTCCACGTTTACCAGAAAAATGCGCCTGCCGTCCGCTTTTACCGGAGGGAGGGCTTCGTGACGCAGCGCGCCTGCCGGGATGCAGCCACCGGTGAGCCGGAATACGAAATGCTGTGGACGGCAATTTGCAAAAAGGAGTATATTTGAAATGAAATTTGATGAAAATGCACTCCAATGGACCCGGGAGCCGGGAGAATACGCCATCGGGCCGGACCGGATCGAAATCACCACCCTGCCCCGGACGGATTTGTGGCAGAGGACCTACTACCATTTTCAAAATGACAACGCCCCGGTGCTCCAGATGGAGACCGGGGAGCCGTATTTCTCCTTTGTGGTCAAGACGGATTTTTCCGGCAGCCAGCACCGCTTTGACCAGTGCGGCATTGTAATGTATCTGGACAGCGAAAACTGGCTGAAGGCTTCGGTGGAGTATGAAAATGAGACCTTTCAGCACCTGGGCAGCGTGGTTACCAACGGCGGCTATTCCGACTGGGCCACCACGGAGATTCCCGCCGCGGTCCGAACCATGTGGTATCGTCTCAGCCGCCGGGAGGACGACTACCGGGTGGAGTGTTCCCCGGACGGACAGCGCTTTACCCAAATGCGGATCTGCCATATGGCGAAGGGGAGGGGAAACATCCGGTTTGGCCTGTACGCGTGCAGTCCGGAGGACTCCTCCTTCAAAGCGGTGTTTACCAACATGGAGCTGACGGACTGTGTGTGGCTTCCCCACGACGGACAGGCTCCGGACCCGGTGTGACGAAGGGCGATGGGAAAAAGCCAAGTGCTTCTGATTTCCGCGGGGCCGGTCCCCGGAGCGGCGGAGGCTGCCGCGCCTGCGGCCGCCTCCGCTTTTCCGGGGTATGAAATTGCGCAAACCTCTTTGCACTCCATGCCCCAGGCGCTGGAGCGGGCCATAGAGGAGCAGGTTACCACCCTGCTCCTCCAGCCGGTTCTGCTGCTCCGGGGTGAGTCCTATTGCCGGATTGTGGATATTGCCGCCGGATCCGCCGGGCAATTTGCCGTCCTGCGTGTAGGCGCGCCTCTGCTGGACACGGAGGAGGATATTCGGACGGCGGCGGGGCTTCTGGCGGACATTGCCCGGCCCTATGATGGCGGCGAGACCGCCGTGTGCTTTGTGGGCCACGGCAGCACCCCCCAGGGCAGCGCCGTCTATGAACAGCTGCAACATATGCTGGACAAACACTGCTTTGTGGGTCTGCTGCGTGGCCGGCCCGGTCCGGAGGACATTTTGGCGAAGGTCCAGGCGGGCTCTTACCGCCGGGTGGTCCTGCACCCCTTGCTTTGGGCCGCCGGCGGCCACGCGGTCCGGGACATCGCCGGGGAGGGGGAGACCGCCTGGAAAACGGTCTTTGTCCGGGCGGGCTACCCCGTGGAGTGCATTATGCGGGGTCTGGGGGAATACGAGCCGGCTGCGTCCCTGCTGGCCGCCCACGGGAGAGCTTTTGCCGGAACAGTCCGTGCCGGTTGCAGTACCAGTACAGATCCCCCGTTCCCCGGAGGGAAAACCGGGCCTGACAGGCCCCCTCCGGATAGAGCTTGACCAGCTCAAACCGGTCTGACGCGCTGCGGGCCATCCAGGAGATAAAGTGCGTCTTGCTCATTTCGTGGGGGAGGGAGACCACGTACTCCCCGTCCAGCTCCTCCGCCTGAAGGGCGTGGGCTTCGTCTGGCTCCTCCGCCTCCAGAGGGGGCAGGGCCACCCCGCAGCAGGAGATGGCCGCCTCCCCGGCGGCGTGGAGCACGTTGCCGCACACGGGGCAGACGTACAGGGAGGTTCGCAGAAAATTTGCCCCCCGGTTCCGGTTGATGATCTGCTCCCCGGAGAGAAGCTCCGGAACGGAGACGTGCAGGGCCCCGGCCAGGGGCTCCAGAAGAGAGAGATCCGGGAGGCCTCTGCAGGTCTCCCATTTTGATATGGTTTTATCGCTGACACACAGCAGTCCGGCCAACTGGGCCTGGGTCATATGGCGCTGCTCCCGCAGGGCGCGGATGGCGGCGCCGGTAATATAATGTTCCATGCGGCTTTCGCTCCTTTCTCCCCCAGCATAGCATTCTCCCCTATTTTCCGCAACCTACGCTGCGTAGACTGCTCCCTGTTCCGACTGATTTTTTCCAGAAATTGGTATAAAATGAGGGAACTATACCAAGGAGGATTGCGGAACATGGAGCAGAATTTAAAAGCGCGGGCCGCCCGGGCGAAAAAACAGGCGGCGCTTTCCAGGCCGGGGGATGTGACGGCCCTGCTGCGCAGCGCAGACGTGCTGATTCACGTGCTGCTCTCGTCGGTGCTGTCGGGGGCGGTGATCCTGGGCCAGTCCGCCCCTCTGGGGGTGGCGATGGCGGGGGCCTCCGGCTCGGGGCTGTGCGGCGCGGCGGCCCTGTCGGGGGCCTGCTTCGGCTATATGACCCTGCTGGGCTTTTCCGACGGCCTGCGCTATGCGGCGGCGGCTATTCTGACCTTTGCGGTGGGCTTCGCCTTTTACGACGTGAAGCTGCTGCGGGGTCCCTGGGCCATGCCGGTGGTGGCCGGGCTGATGAACGCCTGCACCGGATTTGTGTACCTGTCCCAGCAGGGCTGGCGGACGGTGGATGTGATCTACTTTTTGACCGAGATTGCCCTGACCGTAGGGGCCTCCTGGGGCTTCCGGATGGTGCTCACCCCCATCCGCACCGGCCACGGGGAACGGATTCTCACGCCGGAGCGGCGGGTGGGGCTGCTGATTCTGTTGTGCGGCCTGCTTACCGCCCTATCCAGCCTGAACCTGTACCGGGAGATCTCCCTGGGACGGATTCTGGCGGTGGCGTGCCTGGCGGCGGCGGGCTGGCTGGGGGGCCCCGGGGCCGGGGCCTTGACGGGGGTGGCCGTGGGGCTGTCTCTGGACCTGGCGGCTATGGGGATGCCGGTGTACGCCATGTCCTACGGACTGTCCGGTCTGGCGGCGGGGTGCTGCCGGGGCCGGGGCCGCATTCAGGCGGCGCTGGCCTGCGGCGGGGCGATGGCGGGGGCGGCCCTGTGGACCTGGGACTTTGGCCTGCCCCTGTCCCTGCTCTTTGAGACCGGGGCCGGGTGCGCCCTGTTTCTGGCTATGCCCCAGAAGCGGCTCCAGCGGCTGCTTCTGCTGCTGTCTCCCCGGGGACAGGCCGTGGCCGACCAGGGGGCCCCCTTCCGGGTGGGGCGGCGGCTCCGGGACGCGGCGGGGGCCTTCCGGACCCTGTATGACTCCCTTCAGGGGGCGTTCCAGGCCCCCAGGAACGACAACGATGTGGCTATGGTCTTTGACCGGGCGGCCATGCGGGTGTGCAAAAAGTGCTCCCTCCAGGCCGGGTGCTGGGAGCGGGACTATGTGACCACCTTCAACGCCCTCAACGACGCCACCGCCCCCATGCTGGACCGGGGCCGGGGGGAGGCGGAGGATTTCCCCCGGTACTTCGCCGACCGGTGCCTGCATTTCCCGGCCTTTCTGGAGGCAGTGAATGAGGAGCTGACCGCCCTGCGCTACCGGCGGCAGTACAACAGCCGAATTCAGGAGAGCCGGGCGGCGGTGTGCCGGCAGTATGCGGAGCTCTCCAGCCTGCTGGAGCGGGCGGCCGTGGAGCTGGGAGAGGAGCTGGCCCCGGACCCGGTGCTGGAGCGGCGGGTGGGCCAGCATCTGGCGGCTCTGGGGCTGGAGGCCGGCTGCGGGGTGTTCCAGGACGGCCGGGGACGGCTGCGGCTGGAGATTTCGGGGAAAAACTGCCGCCTGTTGGAGAAGGAGGAGGAGCTGGACAAGCTGTCGCAGCTGCTGGGGGTCCCCCTGCGGGCGGAGGCGCCGGAGCCCGGACGGCTGAGTCTGGTGCAGCTGGAGCCCCTGGTGGCCCTGGCCGGCGTGGCCGCCCGGAAAAAGAGCGGCGAGACGGTGAGCGGCGACGCGGGGACCTGCTTCAAGCGCCAGGACGGAACCCTATGCGTGCTGCTGTGCGACGGCATGGGCAGCGGCCCGGAGGCCAATCGGGAGAGCGCCCTGGCGGTGCGGCTGCTGGAGCAGTTTTTGCAGGCGGGGGTGGAGACGGAGCACGCCCTGCTCACCCTGAACGCCGCCCTGGCCCTCCGGGGGGAGACCGGCTTCACCACGGTGGATCTGCTCCAGGTGGATCTGTTCACCGGAGAGAGTATGCTGTACAAATTCGGCGCGGCCCCCACCTATGTCAAGAAGGGGAATCAGGTCCGCAAGCTCACGGGGACCTCTCTGCCGGCGGGGCTGGACGGCGGCGAACAGGTGCGGCCGGACAAAACGCCCCTGAAGCTGGAGCCCGGCGACTGCGTGCTGATGGTAAGCGATGGAATTGTAGGGGCCGGGGACGACCTGTGGCTGCGGGAGCGGCTTGCCCAGTTCGATGGCCGGAGCCCTAAGGAGCTGGCGGCCAGCCTCATTACCCAGAGCCCCGAAGGGGCCACCGACGACCGGACGGCCTTAGCTGTAAAAATTGGAAAACGGACGTGAAAAAGGCCAGCGAAAGCTGGCCTTTTTTCGGGCTTATTTCTGGAGCGACGCCGCAATCGCGTCCGCCAGAGCGTCGATTTCCGACTCGTTGTCGGCCTTCAGGGAGGAGGTGACGGTCATCTCCTCGTCCAGGATATTCATGTGCTTGAGCTGCTCCAGCTCCTCCCGCATCAACGCGCCGGACCGGGGGGCCCAGGAGCCGCTGCCCATGAGGGCCACGGTGCGCTTCTGGAGGTTGAGGGCCTTCATGTCCATGAGGAAGTTGTGCATGGGCGGGAAAATCCCCAGATTGTAGGTGACGGAGGCCAGCACCAGATGGCTGTACTTGAACAGATCGGAAATCAAATAGCTGACGTGGGTGGAGGACACGTCGTAGAGCCGGGTGTTGGTAATCCCCCGGGCGGTGAGCTTGGCGGCCAGCACCTCAGCGGCGGCCTCGGTGTTGCCGTACATGGAGGCGTAGACGATCATAACGCCCTTTTCCTCCGGCTCGTAGGTGGCCCAGTGGGTGTATTTGTCGATGATAT
>CAJUPG010000079.1 GCA_910588455.1 uncultured Oscillospiraceae bacterium | reverse complement strand
ATTCGAACCCTCACAAACAGAGTCAGAGTCTGTCGTGCTACCCTTACACAATCCCGCTGTTTCTGTGCTCATGTCCTGAACACGAACGTTATTATAGCGGAGCTTTCCAAAAATGTCAATACCTAATTTTGCGAAAAATGAAGAAAAATAAAAATCATGTTTTTCTGGGAAATTCCATACTGTTACCAGGAGGGGGGAGCGCTATGGCCGGAAAACCGAGACGGGAGGGACTGCTGGAGCGGGCTGCGGGGATGTTTGACCTGCCGGTAGACGCGGTGGCGGGGCTGCCGAAGATCGAGCTGGTGGGGGACAAGGAATTACGCGTGGAAAACCACCGGGGAATTTTGGCCTATGGCAGAGAGGAAATTCATGTCAGCGGGGGCCCCTTTGTCATTCGCGTCCAGGGAGAGGGATTGGAGCTGCGGGCTATGACCGGGCTGGAGCTGCTGATTACGGGCCAAATCTTTGGCATACAGCTGGCCTAGGGGAAGGGGGAGCCGATGAATCGAGTCATGCACTTGCTGCGGGGAACCGTGGCCCTCCAGGCCAGCGGACCCTTTCCGGAACGGCTGATGAACCTGTGCGCCCTGCACCGGGTGGACTTCTGGGGAGTGGAGTGGAAAGACGAAAACACGCTGCGATTTACCATTTTCCGCCGGGACAGGGCCCAGGTGGAGGAGCTGGGCGGGCGGGTGAACTGTGTTCTGGAGGAGGAGAACCGGGCGGGCCTGCCCTTCTTTCTGGGCCGGTTCCGCACCCGCTACGGCTTTCTGGCGGGGCTGGCCGGGTCCTTACTGGCCCTGTGCGTGCTGTCCAACGTGGTGCTCACCATCCAGATCAGCGGCAACGAGACCATCCCCAACGGGGTGATTCTGGGGGAGCTCAACCGGCTGGGCATCCGGCCGGGGGTATTCGGCCCGGGACTGAACACGGCGGACGTCGCCCAGGAGGCCGCGCTGGGGCTGGAGGGGGTGGCCTGGATGGCCATCAATCTGCACGGCACCCGGGCGGAGGTGATCGTCCGGGAGGCGGTGGCCGCCCCGGAGGTGGCCAAGGAGGAGGGCTTTTGCGATATTCTCTCGGAGGCGGACGGAATGATCGAAAAGGTGGACGCCCTGGAGGGGGAGGCATTGGTAAAGCCGGGGGACCTGGTCCTCCGGGGGGAGACGCTGATCTCCGGGGTGGTGTCCATGGAGCCGCCCCAGTACAGCGGCCTGCCGGTGCGCTACTATCAGACCAGGGCCCGGGGGCGGGTGTACGCCCGGACGTGGCGGACCCTGACCGCCCGGATTCCCCTCCAGACCGCCGTGAAAACCTACACCGGAGAGGAAAAAACCTGCTGGTCCCTGACGATTTTGAACCACCGCACGGATTTTTATAAAAACAGTAGCATTTCATGGTCTACTTATGATAAAATAAAGACGGAACATCTGCTTCAGCTGCCCCAGGTGGGGCTGCTGCCGGTGCGGCTGACGGCGGAGAAGCTCCGGGCCTATGAAATTTCCGCCGTGAGCGTGGACCAGGACGCCGCCCGGGCGCTGCTGGAGGACCGGCTGCTCTTGCAGCTGGAGCAGCAGATCGGGGCGGACGGCGAAATTATCTCCACTCAGTTCAGCGCCCGGGAGGACGGGGAAGTGCTGGAGGTCACCCTGCGGGCAGAGTGCCGGGAGGAGATCGGCCGGGAGCAGGAGACCGGGCCCGACCCGCGAGTACAACAAGAGGAGAACGATACCAATGACAGAGCAGAGCATCAGTTTTGAACGGCTGGAGGATACTATCAACGTATTTGGGTCTTTTGATGAAAATATCCGCATCATTGAGCGGGATATGGGGGTCACGGTGGTCAACCGGGATGCCCAGCTGAAAATCGCCGGGGAGGACCCGGAGGGCGTGATGCTGGCGGGAAAGGCCATCGAGGGGCTGATGTCCCTGGCCGCCCGGGGGGAGAACATCAACGAGCAGAACGTGCGCTATATTATCCAGCTGGTCCGGGCGGGCAACGAGAGCCAAATCAGCCAGCTGGCGGCGGGGGTTTTATGCGTGACGGCCAAGGGCCGACCCATCAAGCCCAAAACCCTGGGACAGAAAAAATATGTGGAGGCCATTCAGAAAAACGTGGTGACCCTGGGCATCGGTCCCGCCGGAACGGGTAAAACCTATCTGGCGGTGGCTGCCGCCGTAGCGGCCTTTCGGGAGAAGAGCATCAACCGGATTATCCTGACCCGTCCGGCGGTGGAGGCCGGGGAGCGGTTGGGTTTTCTTCCGGGGGACCTGCAATCCAAGGTGGACCCCTACCTGCGGCCCCTGTACGATGCCCTGTTTGATATGCTGGGGCCGGACACCTACAACAAATATCTGGAGCGGGGAAACATTGAGGTGGCCCCCCTGGCCTATATGCGGGGCCGGACCCTGGACGACAGCTTTATTATTCTGGACGAAGCCCAGAACACCAGTCGGGAGCAGATGAAAATGTTCCTGACCCGTCTGGGCTTTGGGTCGAAAATCGTCATTACCGGAGATATCACCCAAATCGACCTGCCGGCGGACAAGGTCTCCGGTCTGCGGGAGGCCATGCGGGTGCTGAAGGGCGTGGAGGACATTGAGATCTGCCGGCTGACGGAGAGCGACGTGGTGCGCCATGTACTGGTGCAGCGGATCATCAAGGCATACGAGATTGACGAGGAGCGGCGCAGCAAGAAGAAGTAGGGGCCGCCCCGGCAAAAGAGAACTCAACAAATGAATTTGGAGGACCCCATGAAACACAAAATCATCTATCAGGCCGGGCCCGAGGCCCAGGCCCCCGAACACCTGAAATCCCAAATCAAAACCGCCGTCCGCGCCGCCCTCCGGGCCGAGGGCGTGGACCTCCCCTGCGAAATCAACGTCCTGATTACCGACGACGAGGGCATCCGCAGAATCAACGATGCCATGCGGGACTTGGACCAGCCCACCGATGTGCTGTCCTTTCCCATGTTCCAGCTCGCCCCCGGGGACAAGCCCTCCCCGGAGGACGCAGACCCGGAGACCGGCCTGGTGCCCCTGGGGGACATGGTCCTCTCCCTGGAGCGGGCCCGCAGCCAGGCGGAGGAGTACGGCCACAGCCTGGAGCGGGAGGTATGCTATTTGACCGTCCATTCCGTGCTCCACCTGCTGGGCTACGACCACCTGGACGAAGGCCCACAAAAGGCCCGGATGCGGGACCGGGAGGAGAAAATTTTAGCGCAGATTGGCAGTTCCAGAGAAGAAAAAGAAGGAGAATCCACCATGGAAAAGACGCATAAAAAAGTTGTGCTCACCAAAATCGAGCCCGAATACGAGGCCGCCCCGGAGGAGAACGGGTCCTTTATGCCCCTGGTTGTGGCCGGGGCGGTGTTCGCCGCCACCTTTGCCCTGTGCCGGGGGGTGATGAAGCAGGTCCCCTTCCGAAAGGGTAAATAAGTATGACAGAGATGCAGAAATCCGGCATTATTACCATCTGCGGCCGGCCCAATGTAGGCAAATCCACCTTGACCAACGCCTTTGTGGGGGAAAAGGTCGCCATCGTCACCAATAAGCCCCAGACCACCCGCAATCGCATCAGCGCCATCCTGAACCGGGGGAACTGCCAGTTTGTCTTTGTGGACACCCCCGGCCTCCACCGTCCCCGGACCCGTCTGGGGGACTACATGGTGGACGTGGTGAAACAGAGCGTGTCCGGGGTGGACGGCATCCTGCTGCTGGTGGAGCCCATCCCCCACATCGGCGGACCGGAGGAGCAGCTCATCGCCCGCATCCGGGAGGAGCGCTGTCCCGCCGCGCTGGTCATCAACAAAATCGACGCTCTGGAGCGGAAGGAGGACCTGCTGGCCGTCATCGAGACCTACAGCAAGGCCCATGCGTTCCAGGCGGTGGTCCCCCTGTCCGCCAAAACCGGCGAGGGAGTGGAGGACCTGCTGGAGCTTCTGGAGGGCTGGCTTCCGGAGGGGCCCCGGCTCTTCCCGGAGGGAGTGGTCTCCGACCAGCCGGAGCGTCAAATGATGGCAGAGATTTTGCGGGAAAAGCTGCTGTTGTGCCTGGAGGAAGAAATCCCCCACGGGGCGGCGGTGGAAATTACCCGCTTCATCGAGCGGGAGGACGAGGTCATCGAGTGCGACGCGACGATTTATTGCGAAAAAAACAGCCATAAGGGCATCATCATCGGCAAGGGCGGCAAAATGCTGAAAAAAATTTCCAGCCTGGCCCGGGGCGATATGGAGCGCTTTATGGGTACGAAAATCTACTTGCAGACCTGGGTGAAGGTGAAGGAGCGCTGGCGGGACAACGTGAACCTGATCCGCGATTTTGGCTATCGGGAGGAGTAACGATGTCCTTTGTCCATCTGCACCTGCACACGGAATTCTCTCTGCTGGATGGGGCCTGCCGCATCCAGGAGCTGGTCCGCCGGGTGAAGGAGCTGGGCCAGACGGCGGTGGCCATCACGGACCACGGGGTTATGTACGGGGCCGTGGATTTTTACCGGGCCTGTAAGGCGGAGGGAGTCCATCCGGTCATCGGCTGCGAGGTGTATGTGGCCCCCCGGACCCGGCAGGACAAGGTACACGAGCTGGACGCGGAGGCCCGGCACCTGGTGCTGCTGTGCCGGAATGAGGAGGGCTATCGGAACCTGTCGTACATGGTCTCCTGCGCCTTCACCGAGGGGTTTTATATCAAGCCGCGGATTGACCTGGACCTGCTCCGGGCCCACGCGGGGGGGCTCATCGCCCTGTCCGCCTGCCTGGGGGGAGAAATCCCCCGGCGGCTCCGGGCCAGCGACTACGAGGGGGCCAAGGCCCATGCCCTGGAGATGCGGGAGCTCTTCGGAGAGGACGGCTATTATCTGGAGCTCCAGGACCACAACATTCCGGAACAAAAGGCTGTCAACGCGGGGATCTTACGGCTGCACCGGGAGACGGGCATCCCCCTGGTGGTCACCAACGACGCCCACTACCTGCGCCGGGAGGACGCGGAGACCCAGGACATTCTGATGTGCATCCAGACGGGCAAGACGCTGGACGACCCCAACCGGATGCGCTTCGCCACCCGGGAGTTTTACGTCAAGAGCGAGGAGGAGATGGCCGCCCTGTTCCCCGAATATCCCGAGGCCATTGAGAACACCGCTCAAATTGCAGAATTATGTCAACTTGACTTCCACTTCGGGACGTACCACCTGCCGGAATTCCAGCTGCCGGCGGACTGGCCGGGGGACAGCCAGGGCTATTTGGAAAAGCTGTGCCAGGAGGGGTTTGCCCGGCGCTACCCCAACGGAGGCCAGGACTATAAAGACCGGCTGCGGATGGAGCTGGATATGATTATCCGCATGGGTTTTGTGGACTATTTTCTCATTGTGGCGGATTTTATCGGCTACGCCAAGGGCCAGGATATACCGGTGGGACCGGGCCGGGGTTCGGCGGCGGGTTCTATGGTCTCCTACTGCCTGGGCATCACCGATCTGGACCCCATCCAGTATTCCCTCTATTTCGAGCGCTTTCTCAACCCGGAGCGGGTGTCGATGCCGGATATCGACATTGATTTCTGCTATCAGCGCCGGGGAGAAGTGATTGATTATGTAAATCGAAAATACGGCTCCGACCATGTGGCCCAGATCATCACCTTCGGCACCATGGCCGCCCGGGGAGCCCTCCGGGACGTAGGGCGTGTGCTGGGGATGCCCTACGGCGAGGTGGACGCCCTGGCCAAGCAGATCCCCAGCGGCCCCAACAATCTGCACATCACCCTGGAAGAGTCCCTGAAGCTGTCCAAGCCTCTGCGGGAGGCCTATGAGGGGAATCCCCAGGTGAAAAAGTTGATTGACACCGCCAAGGCCATCGAGGGAATGCCCCGGAACGCCTCCACCCACGCCGCCGGGGTGGTGATTACCAAGCGGCCGGTATATGAATATGTCCCCCTGGCGAAAAATGACGATATGGTGGTCACCCAGTACGTCATGACCACACTGGAAGAGCTGGGCCTGCTGAAGATGGACTTTCTGGCCCTGCGGAACCTGACCATTTTGAACGACGCGCTGAAAATGGTCCGGAAAACCCAGCCGGATTTTTCTCTGAGCGACATTCCGGAGGACGATCCGGCCACCTACGAGATGCTGTCCAAGGGCCAGACCTCCGGGGTGTTTCAGATGGAGTCGGCGGGGATGACCGGGGTGTGCATCGGCCTGAAGCCCCAGAGCATCGAGGACATTACGGCGATCATCGCCCTGTACCGGCCGGGGCCTATGGACTCCATCCCGCAGTTTATCGCCTGCAAGCATAATCCGGAGAAAATCACCTACAAGCACCCCTCCCTGGTCCCCATCTTGTCCATGACCTATGGCTGTATTGTCTACCAGGAGCAGGTGATTCAGATTTTCCAGCAGCTGGCGGGGTACTCCCTGGGGCAGGCGGACATGGTCCGCCGGGCCATGTCCAAGAAGAAGGTCAAGGAGATCGAAAAGGAGCGGGGAGCGTTTCTCCACGGGGATCCGGAGCGGGGGATCACCGGCTGTGTGCAAAACGGCGTTCCGGAGGACGTGGCCCAGTCCATCTACAATGAAATTTACGATTTCGCCAACTATGCATTCAATAAAGCCCATGCCGTGTGCTACGCGGTGGTGGCCTATCAGACCGCCTGGTTCAAGCGCCACCACCCCAAGGAGTATATGGCGGCGCTGCTGACATCCGTGCTGGACTCCAGCGATAAGGTGGCGGAGTACACCGGGGAATGCCGGGCTATGGGAATCCAACTGCTGCCCCCGGACGTGAACGAGTCGGACGCGGACTTCACCGTGGTAGGGGATGGGCTCCGATTTGGCCTGGTGGCGGTAAAGGGCGTGGGCCGGGGCTTGATACAAAATTTGCTGGAGGAGCGGAACCGGGGCGGTCCCTTTCCGGATTTTGTCCAGTTCTGCGACCGGATGTTCGGCCTGGAGCTCAACCGCCGGGCGCTGGAAAATCTGATCAAATGCGGGGCCTTCGACCACATGGGCTGCCGCCGTTCCCAGCTGCTGGAGGTCTTTGGACAGGTGCTGGACGGGGTGGCAGCCAGCCGCAAGCGCAATGTAGAGGGCCAGATGGACCTGTTCGGGGGCCTTGGAGGGGAGGAGCCGGAGAGTCTGCCCGCCCTGCACCTGCCGGACATCCCAGAGGTGACCCCCAAGGCCCGGATGGCCATGGAGAAGGAGACCACGGGGCTGTATCTGTCCGGCCATCCCATGGATGCCTACCGGGAGACGGCCCGAGAGCAGGGGGCGGCGCCCATCGGGTCTATTTTAGGGGACTTTGGCCGGGAGGACGGCCCAAAGCAGTATTATGACAACCAACGCCTCAATATCGCGGGGGTAATTGCCAAATACCGCACCCGCACCACCCGAAACAACACCCTGATGGGCTACGTGACCCTGGAGGACAGCACCGGGGAGATGGAGCTGCTGTGCTTCGCCCGGGTGCTGGAGCAGAACGGGAGCCTGATCCGGGAGAATAACCCGGTACTGGCGGTGGGGCGGATTTCGGTCCGGGACGAAAAAGAACCCCAACTCGTGGTGGACGAGCTGAAACCCTTGGGGGAGGACGGGGTGGAACCGAAAGCCCCGGCCCAGCGGCTCTATCTGCGCCTGCCCAGCCGGGAGGGCCCCCTGGCGGAGAAGGTGAAGCTGGTGCTGTCCTTCTTCCCGGGGGAGGACGGAGTGGTCATCTACTACACAGACATCAAAAAGCAGGCCCGGGGCCGCTGTCTGATCCACCCGGCGCTTCTGGAGGATTTACGGGAGCGCTTGGGAGAAGAAAACGTAGTGATGAAATGAAGAAAGCCCTCTCCCGTCAGAGACGGGAGAGGGCTTTGCTCCGGTCCAGAGCCGCAGTCAGGACCAGCGCCGCCGCCAGACTGAACACGCCCTGGACCATATTCCCGGGGATGGAGGCCGCCGCCCCCAGACCCTTGCCCAGAAGCAGCGAGGCGTAGCCGAAATAACCGGCCACCATGACGCACTCCGCGCCCAGACCGCCCAAAAGCTTTGCAGTCGGTTTGTGGGGCAGCTTTTGATGGGCCAGGCCGGCCAGGACCGCCATGGACAGCTTGATGGCCAGTGTGCCGGGGGCGTAGTGGGCGTAGCCGGAGAAAATGTCGGCCAGCATGGAGCCGATCCCTGCCGCCGCGCCGCCGTACCAGGGCCCCAGAATCCAGGCGGAGAGGAGCACGCCGCAGTCCCCCAGGTTGACATAACCATTCATGGGGGAGGGGACCTGAATGACCAGGGTCATTACGGTGCAAAGGGCGGTAAACAGGGCGGTAAGCACCAGTTTCCGCAGGTTTTCATGGGACATTTGGCATCACTCCTGTATGTTGATGCTTTTATTATAGTCATATCTGACCTGTTAAAAAGAGCCAAAATAGAAGTTTTTTATAAGACCAGATGGAGGGAGGAGACAGAATGCTCACCTATGATTTAGAGGGCCGGGGACAGTCGCCCCTGTATGAATATCTCTACCGGTGCATCCGGGAGGACGTGCTGGCGGGCCGGCTGGCGGCGGGAGAGAAAATGCCCTCCAAACGCTCCCTGGCCCGGCATTTGCAGGTGGGGGTGGTCACGGTGGAAAATGCC
>CAJUPG010000078.1 GCA_910588455.1 uncultured Oscillospiraceae bacterium | reverse complement strand
GCAAGCTCCGTCCGGCCGGGGGGCCCCCCGGCTGCTCTACATCTCCCAGGACCAGTATTCCAGCGCCTGGAGTTCCAGCCTCCACACCCACGGCTGCGCTGAGCTGTTCTTCATCCTCGACGGCCACGGCCAGTTCCGCACCCAAAACGAGCAGTTCCCCATCTCGGTGCAGGACCTGCTGATCGTCAACACCAACGTCCCCCACACAGAGCTGAGCCAGATGAAAACGCCCCTGAAGTATATCGTACTGGGGGTGGACGGGCTGGAGGCCATGACCGGCGCGGACGGCTATGCCATGCTCCACCTCCACACCGGCTGGAAGGAGATCCTCAACTGTCTCAACCTGATGCTTCTGGAGGTCCAGGAGGGGGAGCCCGGCCATGAAACGGTGTGCCACCATCTGCTGGAGGTGATTTTGCTGCGCCTGTCCCGGCGGCGGGACCTGTCCTTCAGCGACGAGTCGGCGGGCCCCCGGTCCAGCCGGGAGTGCGATTTGGTCCGGCGGTACATCGACAACCATTTTAAGGAAAATCTAACCCTGGACCAGCTGGCGCAGCTGGCCCACCTGAACAAATATTACCTGGCCCACACCTTCCGCCGGGAATTCGGCACCTCCCCCATCAACTATTTGATTTCCCGCCGCATTGAGGAAAGCCGGTTCCTCCTGCGGGAGACCGACCACACCCTGTCCCTCATCGCCCAGATTTTAGGGTTTTCTTCCCTGAGCTACTTCTCCCAGTGCTTCCGCCGGGTGGAGGGCCTCAGTCCCTTGGAGTACCGGAAGCAGAACCGGAAAAAATCATAACGGCAAAAACCCGCAAAATTGAAATCTTGCGGGTTTTTGCCGTTATCGGTCTTTTTAAGCGCTACGCGATTTGCAGCCCGTAAAAGCCCACCAGGGCCAGGGCCATCAGCCCCGCTGTAATCAGGGAGATTGGGGCTCCCCGAAAGGCCCTGGGACAGCTGTCAAAGCCCACGTCCTCCCGCAGGCCCGCATAGCTCATCAGCACCACCGTGGCTCCCACGCCCCCGAACAGGGCGTACAGCAAAGCCGCCCCCAGCGTGTAGCTCCGCTGGGACACCAGAAAGGCCGCCCCCAATACTGCGCAGTTGGCGGCGATTCCGGGAAGAATATCCTTCAACCGCCGGTACAGCTCCGGGATAAACAGCCGCAGCCCGTGCTGAATCAGGCACAGGCTCAGCAGGGACAGCAGGGTAAACAGCAGCGTGCGCAGCCAGGTCCAGCCCAGGGGGATCAGCACCAGGTTGTCCGCCAGCCAGCACAGCAGGGTGGTCAGCACCATCCCCATGGTAAGGGCCAGTCCGGTGCGCCGGGCCTGGGCCGCGTCCTCAAAGGCCCGGGTGTGGGTCCCAATGCCCAGACAGTTGACCAGGATGAAATTTTCCGAGAGCAGGGCCACCACGGCCACTCCCGCCAGATGTACAGACGTCACAACAATTCCCCCTTACGCCTCTCCGTCCGTGTAGTTCAGGTCGTCCTTTTCCGGGTCGCTCATCTCCAGGTCCGCCACCACGGCCAGCGCCCGGTTGACGCCGGCAGTGATGGCCCGGGAGGTCATGGTCGCCCCGGACACTGCCTGAATGGTGTTGCCGTTTCCGGTGATGCGCAGGGTGCCCGAGCGGCCGGTGAACTGGTCCAGGAAGGCCCCCTCCAGGGCCCGGGCCCCGGTGCTGGCGGTCTCCTTGTGGTCCAGCACCGCCACGCCGGTGACCTCACCGTTCAGGTCCACCCCTACCACCATGGTAATCATGCCGCCAAAGCCGCTGGTCTGAACCTCCACATAGTAGCCCATCAGCTCCGTTTCCCGATAGCCGGCCCCGATGCTCACCGCCCGGGGGTCCCGGTAGGGCGTTTCCGCACCCAGGGTAGCCTGGGGCATCACCTGGGCCAGCAGGGCCTGCTGCTCCCGGTCCGCCTGCTGGGCGATGGGCAGGTCAGTGAACCGGTGGACGGCAAAGCTCAGCATTCCCATCACCAGAACCGTCCCGCCCAGAGCCAGGGCGGATTTGACCCAGGGACCCAGCTGGCCCACAATGGACTCTCCGGGCAGCTCCCCCTCCTCCCGCCGGCGGCTGGGCCGGACCAGTTTGATTTCAGAAAGGCTGCCCAGGGTCCGCTCCAGGCTCAGGCGCAGGCCGTCCATCCGCCGGGTACCGAACCGCCGGGGGAGTCCCCCCTTGTCCAGCAGCCACACCATGCAGTTCATGGTCAGAATGGCCCAGCCCACCCCGTCGGGGTAGGAGCCGAAGTACCGCAGCAGCACCGTCAAAATACCGCAGCCTGCGCCAAACATGGACTGGCCCCGGGGTGTGACCGGGGAGGTGGCGCAGTCGGCAGCCATAAAGAAGGCCCCCAGCATCAGACCGCCGCTGCACAGCTGGGCGGTCATCCAATCCACCCGGGAGACCTCCGCCGCCGGGAACAGGAAGGTCAAAAGGGCCACGGTCCCCACAAAGCTCAGCGGAATGCGGGGGGAGATCACCCGGCGCATCATCAGATAGCCGCCCCCCAGGAGGATCATAAAGACGGACACCTCGCCAAAGCTGCCCCCATGCTGGCCCAGCAGCATCTGTCCGTGGTCCAGGGGGGGCAGCAGCCCCAGCTGAAGGTAGGACAGGGGGGTGGCGGTGCTCACCGCGTCCGCCGTCTCCTGGATGGACAGGCCCTGGAGCGCCGGGGCCCAGTTGGTCATCATCATGGGAAAGGCGCACAGCAGCATCCGCCCGGTGAGGGCGGGGTTCATGAAGTTGCGGCCCAGCCCGCCGTAAAACTGCTTGACGACCACAATGGCGAACACGCCGCCAATCACCGGAGCCCAGCAGGGGGCGGTACTGGGCAGGCACATGGCCAGCAGTACGCCGGTAACGCAGGCGGACAGGTCCCCGACGGTCTGTTCCTTGCCCATAAACCGGCGGCAGAGGAACTCCGCCCCCACACAGGCCGCCACAGAGACTGCCGTCAGAACCAGCACCCGGAAGCCAAACAGGAACACGGACATCAAAAGGTTTGGGGTAAGGGCCACCAAAACGTCCGCCATCATGCCCCGGGTGCTCCCTCCCAGCCGCAGCATGGGGTCTACCCGGCGGGGAACGCGTACCGTTTGATTCATGCGCTCTCCCCTCCCTCCGGCAGATGCTTTTGCAGTGTGCGCACCAGCAGGGACAGCGGGATCCGGGCGGGGCACACGGCGGTGCAGCAGCCGCACTGGATGCAGTCCTGGGGATGCAGGGCAGGCAGGCGGTTCCAGTCCTTCTTCCGGGCGGCCTGGTAGAGCAGCACCGGGGTAAGGTGCATGGGGCAGGAGGCCACGCATTTGCCGCAGCGGATGCAGACCGTCTCCGGCACAGGCTTGGGCAGCTCCCACTCCGCCAGACACACCAGCGCGTCGGTGGTTTTCAACACCGGAGCATTCAAATCCCCCTGGGGAATCCCCCGGAGCGGCCCACCCATCAGGGTCTGGGCGGCGGGCTCCTTCAGGCCGTCGCAGGCCTTCAGCAAATCGTGAAAGGGCGTGCCAATGGGCACCCACAAATTCCGGGGCCGGGACACCGCGCCCCCGGACACAGTCACCGCCCGGCGCACCAGGGGCAGGCCCTTGAGCAGACACTGGCCAATGGCGTAAACGGTGGCCACATTCACCACCAGGCAGTTCACATCCGCCGGCTCCCCTCCCGGTGGGACCTCCCGGCCGGTGACCGCCTGCACAATCTGCTTTTCACTGTCCAGCGGGTAGCGGGCGGCCATGGTCCGCAGCTCCACCCGGCCCTTTTCCTGCATGGCCAGACGGCGCTCCATCGCCTCCACCGCGTTGAGCTTGTCGCCGGAGATCACCATTACCGCCCGTTCCGGCCCCAGGGTGCGGGTAAGGGCCCGGACGGTCTGCATCACTGCCCGGCCCTTGTCCAGCATCAGCCGGTGGTCGGCGGACAGATAGGGCTCGCACTCCATCGCATCAATGATCAGGGTGTCGGCCCGGCCCACAGCGCCCTCCAGCCGGTTCCACATGGGCTGGCCGCTGCCCCCCATGTCCACAATGCCGGACTCCCGGACCCGCTCAATGAGCTCCGCCCGGGTGACCGTGTCCAGGGCCAGGGGGCCGGGGAGCGCGTCGTATAAGGTGCTGCGGCCATCGTTTTGCAGCACCACGGCGGGGTACTGGCCTCCCCAGGGGTGGGGCTGGTCCTCCACCGCCGCCACCCGGCCGGAGACACTGGCGTGGATGGGGACCCCGCCCCCCTCCTCCCGGGCTACCGGCTGGCCCACCAGAACCCGGTCCCCGGGGCGGACCAGAGCCTTGGCCGTGCCGCCCCCGCCCTGGTCCAGGGGCAGAATCACCCACTCCGGCTCCTTCTCCATCCGGGCCAGGGCTTTGCGGCGGGTACTTTCCTTTCGGGCGGCGGGATGAATGCCGCCAAACATTTTATGGCGCATGAGATACCTCCTGCGGGAATAAAATCGCAAATTAAAACAACTATATCATACCTCTAAACCGGCAGGCTGTCCAGTGAAATCCGAAAAATTAACATTTGCTTCATGTTCTGCCGCAGAAAAGGAGCCCAGGGCGGGAACATCCGGAAAGTCCTTGACTTTTGCGGCAGAATCATAGAAAATAGGAAGCGGCAATACCGATGACACGAGAACACCCCCTGTTTCCACACAGCAGCCTGAGAGGAGGTTTTATGAAATTTTCCTCATTTCTCCACTTCGCCCGCTTCGGTGTGCGGACCATTCTTCTGGGCCGAAAGGACCCCATTCTGGGAACGATTATCCTCACCGACAAATGCAATCTGCATTGCAGGCACTGTTCCGTCAACAACCTCACCGCTGTGATCCATCCCTATCCGCAGATTTTGGACGAAATGCGCCAGCTCTACCAGATGGGGGTGCGCATCCTGTTTTTCTGCGGCGGGGAAACCTTTTTGTGGCAGGACGGCCAAAAGACCCTGCGGGACCTGGTGGCCCAGGCCAGGGAGATGGGCTTTCTGATTGTCAACGTGGTCACCAACGGCACCTATCCCCTGGATCTGCCCCAGGCGGACCTGATTCTGCTCAGTCTGGACGGGGACCGGGAGCGCCACAACGCCATCCGGGGAGACACCTACGACGCCATTCTCAACAACATCCAGAACGCCTCCTCCGACAACATCTGCCTGTACATGGCGGTCAACCAGATCAACAAGGACGCCATCCGTGCGGTCTGCACCACCGCCCGGGATACGAAAAATGTCCGTGCGGTGTCCTTCAACTTCCACACCCCCTACCCGGATACCAGGGAGCTGGCCCTGTCCCGGGAGGAAAAGGCGGCCTGCTGCCGGACTATCGCACAGATGATGAAGGAGGGCGCGCCGGTGTTCAATCTGAAAAGCGCCTTTCCCTATTTGATTGAAAACCGCTTTCCCACCCCCTGCCACCAGTGCGTGGTGATGGAAAACGGCAAGCTGAGCACCTGCGGGCGGTGCATTGAGGTCCCCGGACTGTGCCAGCAGTGCGGCTACTTCTTTGTGGCGGAATATACCCTGCTGTTCCGGGGGAACCTCCGGATTATCGCCGAGATGCTGCGGACATATTTGAGGTACATATGATTACGGAATTGACTCGTATGTGGCTGACCCGCTCCACCAGGCCCTTTGTCTTTCAAAACGAATACGATGAGGTCCTGCCCTTCGCGGAATGCGGGGGGCTGGGCCTCTATGTCCATATTCCCTTCTGCCGGCAGCTGTGCGCCTTCTGCCCCTACTGCAAGGAGCTCTACGCGCCGGAGAAATGCAGCCGCTACATCGACGCGCTTCTGGAGGAGATCCACCGGGTGGGCGGCCAGTACCCCGGCCGCAAGGAGGCCACCAGCCTCTACTTCGGCGGGGGCACCCCGGCCCTGGCGGCCCACCGTCTGGGGGAGATCATCGCCGCCTTGAACCAGCATTTTACCATCACCCAGGGCGTCGGCGTGGAGCTCCATCCGGACAATGTGACCGTTCCTGTGCTGGAAACTCTGAAAGCTGCCGGCGTGACCAAAATCAGCATTGGAATCCAGTCCTTCCAGAACAAGTATCAGAGCATTTTGGGCCGCAGCCCCGTAAATGCGGCAGAGCTGGCAAAGGCGCTCTCCGCGGTGCCCTTTGAGACGGTATCCATGGACTTCATCTTCGCCCTGCCGGGGCAGACCCTGGAGGATTTAAAGGCGGATCTGGACGCCGCCTTTCAAAGCGGGGCCAACCATGTGGCCATCTACCCCTTCATCGACTTTACCTTTACCTCCAGCCAAATCCCGCCCATGCCCAAAAAGGAAAAACGCGCCCTGCTGGACGGCATTACCCGCTACTGTACGGACCGGGGCTGCGCCCGCAGCTCCATCTGGACCTTCTCCAGCCAGCCCCAGGCCCACTACTCCTCCATGACCCGGGACAATTTTCTGGGCTTCGGCTGCTCCGCCACCACCCTTCTGGGAGATCAGTTCAAAATCAACACCTTCTCGACAGAGGAATACTGCAGGCGGATTGGAGAGGGCAGGCTCCCCACCGCCTTGACCCTCCGGTTTACCCGCCGCCAGCGAATGGTGTACTACCTGTTCTGGACCGCCTACAGCACCCAGGTAAACGCCCGGGATTTTGAGGCGTTTTTCGGGGTTCCCCTGGAAAAAATGTACGGCCTGGAGCTGAAGGCGGCCAAGGCGCTGGGACTGGTCACCGAACAAAACGGCGTGTACCAAATGACCCTCCGGGGCGCCTTTTACTACCACTACTACGAGAATTTTTACACCCTGGCCTACATTGACAAGATGTGGAGCCTCATGCGCCGGGAGGCGTTTCCCCCAGGCATGACCCTGTGAGCAGCGCCCGCAGGTCCGCCGGCAGGGGCGCGTCCAGCTCCAGCCGCGCTCCCGTGAGCGGGTGCAGCAGGCTCAGATGGGCGGAGTGCAGCGCCGGACGGCCCGGCGGCAGGCACTCCCGGCCATAGAGAAAGTCCCCCAGCAGCGGGTGGCCCAAGTGGGCCAGGTGGACCCGGATCTGGTGGGTGCGGCCGGTCTCCAGCTCCAATTTCAGCAGGGAAAATCCCTCCCCCGCCTCCAGGGTTTTATAGCGGGTCACGGCGGGCTTTCCGTCCGGACGGACCATCTGCTCAATGAGTGAGCCCGGTTTCGGCCCCAGAGGCAGGTCGATTTTTCCCTCGGGAGGCCGGAGTCTCCCCTCGCAGACCGCCAGATAGGTCCGCCGGAATGCCCCGGTGTGGAGCTGATTTTTCAGCCCCTCCTGGGCGTGGGGGTGCTTGGCCGCCACCAGCAGGCCGGAGGTCCCCCGATCCAGCCGGTGGACGGGGTGAAAATCCGCACATTCTCCCTCCTGGTCGTAATGATAGAGCAAAAAATTACCCACTGTATCGTCATAATGCCCCGGCCCCTGGTGTACTGGTACACCAGGGGCTTTGTTTATCACCACAAGATCCATATCCTCATAGACAATGTCCAGCTCCCCCGGCACCGGCGGGATGCCGGCCGTCCGCTCCGGGTCGGACAGCCGCACCGAGAGGGTCTGGCCCGCCCGGGGAACAAACCGGGTGTTCACCCGCTGGCCGTCCAGCAAAATCCCGTCCTCTAACCACTTGATCCGCCGGATGACCGTGCCGGACAGGTGCAGGTGCTTGCGCAGGAGGGTGTCCACCCGGATGCCCGCCAGCTCCGGCGTGACAGGCAGTTCCAGCCGCCGGACCATCATACCTTCCGGGAAAGCAGCCATTTGGAGGCCGCGAAGGAGACGGAATAGAGCACAATCATGGAAAACAGGGCTTTGAAGGCCGCCATACTCAGGGGCAGGACCACAAACAATGCCGCCACGGCGACGAAATAGGTGATGCACCCCGCCGCCTGAAAGGCAGTCCGGATAATGTAGACGGTCCGCTCGTCGGTCTCCTGAATCTGTGCCTTTTTCCGGGCCGCCGGGTGGGTAATCAGGTGCTGGGTCTGGGCCAGCAGAATCAGCGCCCCCGCCGTGATGCCGCTGGCGGCTCCCAGGTAGAACCCCTGGGCGTACTGGGACAGAGGGCTGTCCGGCACCAGCAGGAAGTAGCAGGCAAAGCCGGTGAGTCCCACGCACAGCAGGCCGATGGCCGCAAGGCGGCGGTTTTTCAGGGATTTTTCAAAGTTGCTTTTGTCTGTGAGCAAAATTTTGAACAGCATAATGGAAACCCTCCTGAAATTACATTTTCTTGTTCCAGCGGTGGATGTTAATCATATAAAATACACAGTGGAGCACAACCAGCACCGAAACCGCCACGGCCCACAGACCCCCCACAAAAATCTGTATCACGAAAAACGCCGCCCAGAGCAGATACAGGGTCCAGTACCAGGAGGACATCGCCGCCTTTTCCCGGATGGCAATGTTGCGCTCGTCGGTTTCGCTCCGCTCATACTCCTTCTGCCGCTCCGGGGACAGGTGGATGCGGCTCAGGGCGATGCCCACCGCCCCGAAGCCCATGAGAATGCCCCCCACGGTGAACAAGGCGAGACTGAGCTCCTTGGGGATGCGCTCCCCCAGGAGGACGGCGGCGAATATCACCGCCCAGGCGGTCAGTAGCATCACATAAGGAAACGCTTTTTTTAACTGTTTTTTCACAGAAACTCCTCCTTCAAATTACATCAAATTACATCCGTCCCAAACCTTTAGTTTGCGTTTTTTCATGTTTATGACCATTCCTTTCCGCTGCGCTCCAAGGCACCAAAGGGAATGAAAC
>CAJUPG010000077.1 GCA_910588455.1 uncultured Oscillospiraceae bacterium | reverse complement strand
GTATTATGAAGGGGTGCAGGGTGACAGGAAAACATCATTCAAAGAAGCATCGCCCCGGTTCCACCCTCTGGAGGGGCTGCTGTACTGCAAAGCCTGCCGCCCGGAGGAGGACTCCGCGCCCCTCTCCCCCGCCGCCCTGGCGGCCCTGCGGCGGATTGTCTGCGCAGACCCGAAAAAGCTCTTCTCCTTCCGGCTGGACGGGGCCAGCTTACATCAATTAGAAGCACTTTCCGAGCGCTACCTGCTCCTCCAGCTGGACCGGGGCTTCGGCACCCTGGATTTTTACAAGCAGCTCTCGATTTGACGCAGCAGGTCCAGACTCTCCTCCCGCTGCTCCAGGGTGCGGCAGGTGATGTTGAACAGATACAGCCCCGCGCCCACCACGGCCTCGCAGGTGATCTGCTCCCCGCTCCAGCCCATCCGGGCCTTGCCATGCTTCAGGGGGATGGTTTCGATGTCCTGCATGGCGGAAAAATCCGCCGCATAGGCGGCCTGCTGGCCGTTCTCCCGCATAAATCCGCTCACCCGCCACTGGGGGCTGTCCTCCGACTCGTTCTGCCACAGGCTCCCCAGGGAGCCGTTGGGCAGCCGCTCCACCGAAAACCGGTAGCTGCCCGGCAGGATGAAGCGCAGGCTTCCAATGCGGTTTTTCACAAAACCCTTTCGGTAGCCGGGCTGAAACTGCTCCGCAAGCTCCGGAGCGTCCTCGGGAATCTGAAAATCCCGGCCGCTTAAAATACAGACCTCCCGATAGGCGCTCACCGGCAGGGGAAGGTCCGGGTCCGCCCAGTGGGCTTTTTCCAGATTCTCCAAAATATCCTCGTTCACCGGGTCGTCGGGGGTATAGTGGCAGTTGGTCCACAGGTCATAGAGCGCCCGGTTGCGGTAATAGAGCGCATCCTTCCCTCCTCCGGGCCACAGGAAAAACCGGTCGGGCTCCAGCCGGCGCAGCTCCTGCCGGGTGAACCGCCCCAGGGGGGTAACTACCGTATCCGGGATGCACTCCGGCTGATACAGGTCCTCGTCCCAGCAGAGGTACTCCTGCTTCTGGCCCCGCTTCTGGGCGAACCAGGGCCCAAAGCTCTCCTTTTGCAGCCGCCCGAAGTCCCGGTGGTCCCAGTAGCCCGTGTCGTCCTCCACGGACAGGTCCTTGACTCCCTCCTGGGTGATCCGGTCCAGCAGGCCGGCCACCGCCTGGTGCAGCCCCGGACCACCCTGGGTGGTGTCGCACCCTCCGGCGAACTCCCACATACTGCTCAGCAGTATGCTCTTGCGCCTCCAGCCGATGGCCAGCTCCGTCATGGGGCAGGGCCAGATGTGCAGCGCCGTCTCGTCGATCTCCAGCTCATATCCCAGCTCCCGGCAGATGCCGGCGATTTTCCGCAGGAGGAGATTGCGCCGTTTTGTGAGGAAATGGCACTGGATTTTCATTATTTGGTGCCGAAAATCCGGTCTCCGGCGTCGCCCAGGCCGGGAACGATATAGGCGTGGTCATTCAGCCCCGGGTCCACCGCCGCCACGTAGATTTCCACGTCCGGGTGGGCCTCCCGCACGGCCTGGATGCCCTCGGGCACAGCCAGGATGTTCATCAGCTTGATGTGCTGGCAGCCGTAATTCTTCATGAACTGGATGGCCGCCACAGCGGAGCCGCCGGTGGCCAGCATGGGGTCCAGAACGATGACCTCCCGCTCGGCGATGTCGCTGGGCATTTTGCAGTAATACTCCACAGGGACGTGGGTGTCCGGGTCTCGGTACAGGCCGATGTGGCCCACCTTGGCGGAGGGGATCAGATTCAAAATGCCGTCCACCATCCCCAGGCCCGCCCGGAGAATGGGAACAATGGCCAGCTTTTTGCCCGCGATGCTCTTGAACTTGCCGGTGGTGATGGGGGTCTCGATCTCCACGTCCTCCAGGGGCAGGTCCCGGGTGGCCTCGTAGCACTCCAGCGCCGCCATCTCCGAGACGATCTCCCGAAATTCCTTCACGCCGGTGTTTTTATCCCGCAGGATACTCAGCTTATGCTGGAGCAGAGGGTGGTCCAGAACGTGTACTTTTTCGTCAAACATGACTAATTCCCTTCTTTCTTCAGTCGTTCCCGCTCCGCCTGGGACAGGCGGCAGTAGGACAGCGCCAGCGCGCCGCCCTCCACCAGCTCCCCCCGCCGGGCGCACTCCATGGCCGCCCGGGCGACCCCCCAGGCGGACTGCATCCGCAGGGGAACCGGCGCCAGTCGGGCGGCGATCCCCTGCTCGAACAATTTATTATAACATAGAACCGCCCCGTCTCCAACCACGATTTTCGGATTTTGGTCATTTTTTAATTCCCCGCACAGTTCCTCCAGGGAAATCGCCCGGTCCGGACACAGCCGCTCCAGCCCGCCCTCCCGGACCAGAAACAAAGCGTTGTACACCTGGCTGCGCCGGGCGTCCATAGCGCACACGATGAGGCTTCCCTCCAGGTGGGCCAGGGGCCAGGCCATGGACTCCAGGGTGGAGCAGGGGGCGCAGCGCTTGCGGCCCCCCCAGGCCAGCCCCTTGGCTGTGGCCGCGCCGATACGCAGCCCGGTAAACGAGCCCGGTCCGGCGGCCACGGCAATCACGTCAACCTCCTCCAGGCCGTGGCCGCTGTCCGCCAGCAGATTCTGCACCATAGGCAGCAGGGTCCGGCTGTGAGTGAGGCCGCTGTTCTGATAGGTCTGGGCCAAAACCGTCTCGTCCTCACACAGGCAGGCGGAGCAGGCCACCGCCGAGGTCTCCAGGGCTAAAATTTTCATAAATAAACATCCTCCAGCTGGATTCCTTCCACCGAGATGACCCGGCACTCCCCCTCCGGGCGGATGTCCACCCGAATGGGGTCCTCCAGGACCTCCGGGGCATTTTCGCTCCACTCCACCGCGCACACGCCCCCCCGGCTGAGGTAGTCCTCCCAGCCGATTTCAAAGAGCTCCTCCCCGTCCTCCAAACGGTACCAGTCAAAGTGGAACAGGGGCAGGCGCCCCCCCTCGTACTCGTTGACGATGGTATAGGTGGGACTGGTGATCCGGTCCTGAATGCCAAGCCCCCGGGCCAGCCCCCGGGTGAAGGCGGTTTTGCCTGCGCCCAAGCCGCCGGTATAGGCCACCACGGACCCCGGCGGCAGAATCCGGCCCAGGGCTTCCCCCAGAGCTTCCGTCTCCTGGAGGGTTTCGGTTCGATATTCCACAGTGTATCCTCATTTCACAAAAAATTCATCTGATTCTATCATATTTTCTCTTTCCCTTTTCAGACAAAAATGATAGAATAGGCGAGAAGCATTTTTCCCACGAAAGAGAGGCCATTTTGTGACGACAATTTTCGCCCCCATTCGGGAGTTTTTAAAAAAAGGCGACCTGCTGCTGCTGTTTTTGTGCCTGCTGGCCAGCGGCTACGGCCTTGTACTGATCTACAGCGCCACCCGCGCCCACGCCTCCGGCTCCCTGCGCTTTGTGGCCGTCCAGGCCGTCGCCGTCTGCATCGGCGTGGGCGCCTACTTCCTGCTCACCTTAGTGGACTTTCAGCTGTTCACCGCCCGGAGCTGGAAGCTTCTGGTGCTCTTTGACATCGGCTTTATCCTGCTGCTGCGCACCCCTCTGGGCACCGACCACGGCTCGGGCAACCTGAACTGGCTGTCCATCCCCGGCTTTCCTCTGGACATCCAGCCCAACGAGGTGGTGAAAATCCCCTTCATCCTCCTGCTGGCCTATCAAATCGACCGGATTCAAAAGGACGAGCGGGACATCAGCGCCCTGTCCTCCCTGCTCCAGGTGGGGGGGCACACCCTGTTTATGGTGGGCCTTATCGCCGCCATCTGCGGCGATATGGGCACCTGCGTGGTCTATATGTGCATCTTCGTGATGCTGCTGTGGTCCGCCGGGGTGCGGCTGCGGTGGTTTGCCGGCGTGGGGGGGCTGGGGCTGTTCGCCGCGGCGGTAATCTGGATTTTCTTCCTGCCGGATACCAAATGGTGGGAGGATTACCGGATTATGCGCTTCCGGGTGGTCTTCGACCATACCCTCTCCCCGGAGCGGTACGGCTTTCAGCAGACCCGCTCCATCCAGGCCATCGGCGCCGGCCAGCTCACCGGCGTGGGCTATATGCAGGGCACCCAGTCCCAGACCCTGCCCGTGCGCCAGTCGGACTTTATCTTCTCCGTGTGCGGGGAGGAGCTGGGGATGGTGGGCTGCGTGCTGCTGCTGGCCATTCTGGCCGCCATTATCCTCCGGTGCGTCTGGGTGGGGCGGCACGCCAGTTCCCCCTTCGCCGCCTACACGGCCATGGGGGTCTCCGGGATGCTGCTGGCCCAGGTGGTGTTCAACGTGGGGATGTGCCTGTTTGTACTGCCCGTCATGGGGCTCACCCTCCCCTTCATCAGCCACGGGGGTTCTTCCGTCATCACCCTGTACGCCGCTATGGGCATCGTCTCCAGCATCAAGGCCCACACCCTGCCCAGCTGGCTGCGGGACCGCAGTCAGGTGTGAGCCAGATAGTCCGCCGGGCCGCTCTCGTAGAGATCCCCCCCGTGGGCGTCCAGAATCACCGTCAGGGGGAAATTCTCCACCTCCAGCTCCCGCACCGCCTCACAGCCCAGGTCCTCCCAACAGATAATCTTCAGGGCCTTGACGCTCCGGGCCGCCAGGGCCCCCGCGCCCCCCAGGGCCGCCAGATACACCGCCCCGTTGCGCACCACCGCGTCCTTCACCGCCTGATTTCGGGCCCCCTTGCCGATCATGACCCGCTGGCCCAGGTCCAGCAGCCGGGGGGAATAGGCGTCCATCCGGCCGCTGGTGGTGGGGCCGGCGGAGCCGATCACCTCCCCGGGCCGCTCCGGGGTGGGACCTACATAGTAGACCGCGCTGCCCTCCACCGGGAAGGGCAGCGGTTTTTTTGCGTCCAGCAGCTCCATCATACGCTGATGGGCCGCGTCACGGGCGGTATACACCGTGCCGGACAGCAGAACCGTATCCCCGGCCCGCAGGGGGGCCAGGTCCTCCCGGGTGACGGGGGTTCTTAATTTGTACTGCACAAAAATTCCTCCCTTACCGGAATAATTTTTCAAACACTTCCAAGGTCTCCTCGCTCATCCGCCGGGTCGCGGCAAGACTGCTGGACAGTACGCTGCCGTTGGCGGTGAACTTCAAGGGCTTCTCCTTGCTTTTGGGATATCCGAAGCGCAGCTCCGGCAAAAGCTCGTCGGGGAGCAGTCTTGGTTCAAGGGAAGAGCCCTCCTCCCCCCACACCGCCCACTTGGAACAGCAGTTGAAGGGGTTCTGATGCTCCAGGTGCGGCTTTTCCGCCTGCTCTGACAAAGAAATGATCCGGACGCCTTCCGGCAGCTCTTCACGGGAATTATAGTGCTTACAATCCCAGCTCCAATAGTAAATGCCTCCCATACGGTCCATTGTCTCCTCCACGATTCCCTCCGGAATCAGTGCGCTGTGCCGGGACCCCAGCTCCCGCATGGTGTAGTCAAAGGCGGGCTCCCGGTGGGTCACGGGCAGGCGGGCCAGGGCATACAGGTGCTTCTGCATATAAGTCACAGGAAACACCACATCCCCCGTCCGGATGGATGCAATCGTGGGCATTCTGGCGTGAATGCTGCCATAGACCACTTTGATGGGTCCGGTATCCCCGGCCTTTTTGACCTCCTTCCACCGGTCCTGGGGCCAGTAGACCATATATCCAGCCATTTTACAGCACCTCCGTTGCTCTCCGGGTGACGTGACAGCTTACGTTCACCGCCACCGGCAGGCCCGCCACATGGGTAGGGGCCGTCTCAATAGCCAGTCCAAGGCAGGTAGTCCTTCCGCCGAACCCCTGGGGACCGATGCCCAGGGCGTTGATCTCCTCCAGAAGCTCCCGCTCCAGATCCGCGTAGAAGGAGTCGGCGTGGGGCTGGTCCAGGGGCCGCAGGAGAGCTTTTTTGGCCAAATAGGCCACCTTGTCAAAGCTCCCCCCGATGCCGATTCCCAGCACCGTAGGCGGACAGGGGTTGGATCCGGCCTGCCGGAGCGTCTCCACCACAAAGCGCTTGACCCCCTCTACCCCGTCGGCGGGCTTGAGCATCGCCAAACGGCTCATGTTTTCGCTCCCGAACCCCTTCGGGGCGACTGTGACGGTACAGCGGTCCCCTGGGACCAGATGCACGGTGATGGCGGCGGGGGTGTTGTCCCCGGTGTTCCCCCGGCGCAGGGGGTCGGCCACGATGGATTTGCGCAAAAAGCCTTCCCCGTAGCCCTTCCGGACCCCTTCGTGGATGGCCTCCTCAAATGCTCCGTCAATGTAGGCCTCCTGGCCCAGCTCCACGAAAACGCAGGCCATCCCCGTGTCCTGGCAGATGGGCAGATTCTGCGCGGCGGCGGCCTCCAGATTATCCTCCAGAAGCCCCAGCGTCTCCTGAGCCAGGGGCCAGGGCTCTGACCGGCGGGCGGCGGACAGGGCGGCGGACACGTCCGGGGGCAGCTGGGTGTTGGCCCGGACGCACAGCCGGGCCACGGTCTCCGTCAGGGCGGCGGCAGGTATGGTTCGCATAGCAGTTCCCTCTTTTCAACGTTTTCTTTCTTGTACCACATTGTACCACTTTGATGAAAAAAAAGAAATATCCTCCGAAAAAATCGGAGGATATTTTCTCAAAATTTTTTCAAATAGGAAACCACAGCTCCCCGGGGGCCCACATGGGTGCCGATAATCGCCCCCACGGAGTGGAGTCCCACCCCGGCGGGGCGGTACTTTTCTTCAAACTGTGCGCACAGCTCCTGGGCATACTCCGGGCTCTCGGAGTAGCCGAAGTAGACCGGCAGCCGGGGGTCCGCCTGGGGGTCGTCCCCGATGCGGTCCAGCACCCACTTCATGCCGCCCCGCATCCCCATCCCCTTGCCGATCAGCTCCACCCGGCCGTCGTCCACGGTGATAATGGGCTTTACTTTCAAAAGGGTCCCGGCCAGGGCCACCGCTGTGGGCACCCGCCCCCCCTTGTGGAGATAGGTCATGGTGTGAATCAGGCCGTACAGGGCGATGTGGTCCCGGGCCCGTTCGATTTCTTCCTGAATTTCCCGGGCGTCTGCCCCCTGGTCCCGCAGCAGACAGGCCAGATCCACCAGCGCCCGCAGGCCCACGATGGTGTTCCGGGAGTCGATGACGGTTATGTCCTCATAGCCGCACAGCTCCTTGGCGATCCGGGCCGTCTGCACCGTTCCGCTCAGGGCTCCCGACAGCAGGATGCACACCAGGGAGTCCCCCGCCGCCCGGGCCGCCTCAAAGTACGGCAGAAAATCCTCCGGGGCGGGCTGGCTGGTGGTAGGCAGCGCCTGGTGGGCCTTCAGCTCCCGGTAAAAGTCCGCGTGGGACAGGTCCACACCGTCCTGAAAGCACCGCGCTCCAAAGGAGACCTTCAGTGGGACCACATGAATGTGCCGCTCCCGCCCCTCTTGGGGCAGGATGTCGGACGTGCTGTCGGTCAAGATTTGTACGGACATGAGAATGTTCCTTTCTTTATATCATAAGCGAACAGATGAGCTGGGCGTATTCGCTGGGGTCCTCCAGGGGCAGGCCGGCCATCAGAAGGGCCTGTCCATACAGCAGCTTGGCATATTTCTCCACCGTGGCCTTGTCCTGCGCCTCCACGGCCCTTTGCAGGGCGGCGTAAGGCGCGGAGCCGGCGTTCAGCTCCAGAACGCGTTCCGCCCGCATGGGCATGGAGCCCTCCACCTTGGCCATATACTTCTCCATCTCCAGAGAGACCGGCCCGTCGGCGGTGAGGCACACGGCGGCGGATTTCAGGATGCTGGACAGCCGGGCCTCCTTGATCTTGTCCCCCAGCGCCTCCTTGACGGCGGTGAGCACCGGGGCAGCCTGCTCGGACTGCTCCTTCGCCGCCTGCTTCTCCTCGTCAGTCTGGAGCAGGGCGTCCTCGTCGGCCACGGATTTGAACTTTTTGCCGTCCAGCTCCTCCAGGCCCTTCATGACGAAGTCGTCCACGTCCTCGGTGCAGTACAAAATTTCATAGCCCTTGTCCAAAATCCGCTCCACCTGGGGCAGCTTGGCGATTTTCTCCACACTCTCGCCGCAGGCGTAGTAGATAAAGGGCTGGTCCTCGGGCATCCGGTCCTTATAGGCGGCCAGGGTGGTGTTCGCCCCCTCTTTGGAGGACCAGAACAGCAGCAGTTCCTTGAGCAGATCCTTGCTCCGGCCGTATTCGGCCACCACGCCGTACTTCAGCTGTACCCCGAAAGCCTTCCAGAAGGTCTCGTACTTCTCCCGGTCCTCCTTTTGCAGCCGGAGCAGTTCCGCCTTGATCTTCTTTTCCAGATTCCGGGCGATAATCTTCAGCTGATTGTCGTGCTGGAGGACCTCACGGCTGATGTTCAGAGAGAAGTCCGGAGAGTCCACCACGCCCTTGACGAAGCGGAAGTGGTCTGGGAGCAGGTCGCCGCACTTGTCCATGATCAGCACACCGGAGGAGTAGAGCTGCAAGCCCTTTTCGTACTCCCGGGTGTAGAAATCGTAGGGGGTTTTGGCGGGGATATACAGCAGGGCCTTGTACTCCACCTGTCCCTCGGCGGACAGATGGACCACGGACAGGGGGTCCTCCCAGTCGGAGAATTTTTCCTTATAAAAAGCGTTGTACTCCTCGCTTTTTACCTCCGCCTTGGGGCGCTGCCACAGGGGGACCATAGAGTTGAGGGTTTTCCACTCCAGCACCGTCTCCCACTCGGGCTTGTAATCCTCTCCGGCGTCGGCGGGCTTCTCCTTCTGGCGGTAGTCCTCCACCTCCATCACGATGGGGTAGCGGATGT
>CAJUPG010000076.1 GCA_910588455.1 uncultured Oscillospiraceae bacterium | reverse complement strand
ACCAACATCCCCGGCAGCGCCCTCAACGAGGCCCAGAAGTACGGCACCCTGGAGCTGGCCAAGATCGAGAATATGCGTACGCAGGCGGAGGACCTGGCCGCCGGCAAGCACGTGCAGAGCACCGACGACCTGGAGGCCGTGGAGGCCGAGCTGGAGCAGGGCGGCTCCGCCCCCGCCAAGGCCGCGCCGGAAAAGAAGTACGGCTATGTGACCGTGTGCGCGGGCAGCGGCATGGCCGCCGTATTCCAGGATCTGGGCGTGGACGGCATCGTGTCCGGGGGACAGAGCATGAACCCCTCCACCCAGGACATTTTGAGGGAGATTGACAAAACCCCCGCCGAAATCGTCTATGTGCTGCCCAACAACAAGAACATCATTATGGCCGCCGAGCAGTGCATTCCTCTTTGCGAGGACAAGAAAGTGGTGGTCATTCCCAGTAAGGCGGTCCCCCAGGGCATCGCCGCCATGCTGGCCGCAGATCCGGACGCGTCCCAGGAGGACAACACCGCCGCCATGACCGAGGCCCTGGGCCGGGTGGCCACGGCGGAGATTACCTATGCGGCCCGGGATTCGGACTTTGACGGCTTTGATATCAAGCAGGGCGATTACCTGGCCCTTCAGGAGCACCAGCTCTTCGGCACCGACCAGGACCTGGACGCATTGCTGGTGCGTTTGGCCCAGTCTCCTCCCCAGCAGGAGGCGGAGTTCATCTCCATTTTCTACGGGGCGGACGTGACCGAGGAGCAGGCCCGGAAGGCAGCGGACCTGTTTGCCCAGGCCTGTCCCAATGCGGAGGTCACCCTGCTGCGGGGCGGCCAGCCGGTGTATTATTATATGATTTCGGCGGAGTAAGGAAGAGGCGGAAGAGCCCGGGACATAAGTTCCGGGCTCTTTTTTGCCGGCTATACAGGCAGGATACAAGGAAAAGAGTCCTGAAATCTTAAGATTTCAGGACTCTTCGCGGTGGAGACAACCGGCTCAAAGGGAGTATGGCTATTTCTGCGGGCGTTCGGCCGCTCCCTCTCTTTTGTGTTTAATACCCCGGATATACGTCGCTCTTGTTCGGCATAATCAGTGCGCAGGCCACATAGGCCCAGAAGCCCACCGTACCGCACAGGGTCAGAATCACCCAGCCTACCCGCACCAGGGTGGGGTCGATGTCGAAATACTCGGCGATGCCGCCGCACACCCCGCACACCATCTTGTAAGGACCCTCCGTTTTGTAAAGACGCTTTTTATCCATCAATAAACCCTCCATTTTTTGGCTTGTGTTTTTGTTCGCCTTGTTGAGTATAGGATACGCTCCCCACATGAAAAAGTCTATGGAAAAAGGATTAAAATAGTCTTTAAATTTTACGCAGATAGAACAGACGCCTGGCGAACCACACGGCGGACAGGATAAAAAAGACCTCCAGCGCCGTGGTAATCATCCCGCCCAGCACAAACAGCGCGCCGGAAAACCCGGCAATCCACCCCCACACCCGCAGCATGGGCTGATAGGCGGACGGGCTCCTGCGCCGCACGGCCAGAACCACCGTCAGCAGGGCCAGCATCAGCAGTACGCAGGCGCAGGCGGCGAAAATCACATGGAGCCGGGCAATTTTGGGCAGAAACTGGGGCAGATAGGGCAGCAGCAGCGCCCCCGCCAGCAGCAGGCACCCTCCGGCGGTCAGCGCCCAGACCACCCATTTCCCCCGCCGGGGCAGGGTCTGGGCAACCGCCCCCAGCACCCCCAGAAAATAGCCCCCCACCAGCACGCCCCACAGGAAGAACCCCCGAAAGTGGTCCTCCCCTGTGACGGCAATGACGGAGAAATTGGTGGAAAACCACTCCACACTCCCGGCGAACAGCAGCGTGTAGGCCGGAATGACAAAACAGGCGAAGCACTCCACCAGCGGGTTTTTACGCCCTTTCTTCATCAGGACTGGGCCGGGGCCACCAGGTCGCCCCGGTCGTTGAACCGGACGAAAACAATCTCGTTGCCGGTGTTTTTCCGAATCTCATCCAGCCGCAGCCCCTCTGTAACGGAGGCCACCAGAGAGAACGCCACGCCATGCCGGCGGGCCCGGCCCGTGCGGCCAATCCGGTGGATGTAATACTCGTTTTCGTCGGGTACGTCGTAGTTGAATACCGCATCCACGTCGTCAATGTCCAGCCCCCGTGCGGCCACGTCGGTGGCGGCCAGAATCCGCAGCTTGCCCTCCCGGAACTTTTGCAGGGTCTTCTCCCGAATCCGCTGCTGAATGTCCCCATGGATGGCTTCGCAGGACAGCCCCCGCATCCGGAGCAGGCCCCCCAGCCGGTCGGTCATGTTCTTTGTGTTGCAAAAGACAATCACCCGGTCATACTGGCCCATCTCCAGCAGGCGGACCAGGGCGTCCACCTTCTGATTGCGCTCCACGTCCAGCCGGTACTGGGCAATATCCGGCTTGTTCTCCAGATCTGCCCGGACCGTAATCTCTACCGGGTCCCGCTGATACACCCAGGAGATGTCCATCACTTCCCGGGAAATGGTGGCGGAGAACATCCCCAGGTTTTTCCGCTTGGGCATCTTGTCCAAAATCCGGGTCACGTCCCGGACAAAGCCCATATCCAGCATTCGGTCCGCTTCGTCCAGCACCACCGTCTCCACTTTATCCAGGGAGATGGTCCGGCGCTTTAAGTGGTCCATCAGCCGCCCCGGGGTGGCAACCACAATCTGGGGCGCCTTCTTCAGCTGGACAATCTGCTTTTCAATGGGCTGGCCCCCGTAGAGGCACGCGGTACGCACTCCCTCCCGGAAGGCGCACAGCCCCCGCAGCTCGTCCCGGATCTGAATGGCCAGCTCACGGGTAGGGGCCAGCACCAGGCCGGTGGTTTCGCTCCCCGCCGGGTCCGCGTGCTCCACCATAGGAATGCCGAACGCAAAGGTCTTGCCGGTGCCGGTGGGGGCCTTGGCGATCACGTCCCGCCACTCCATAAAATAGGGAATCGCTCCGGCCTGTACCGGGGTGGCCCGGACATACCCCAGCTTTTGGATGGCCTGCATCAGCTCCGGGGAGAGCCTCAGCTGGGCGTATTCCACCGCATCATTTACAATTTCGCCGTTTATTTCCATAGTTCAAGCCTCTCTGTCTCGTTCTTCTCATTTATTATACCAGTTTTTTGCCGTTTGTCCACCGGAGAATTGGATTTTGTCAAGGCCGCCCCCGGTTTATTTATCCAATTTTCAGAAAACCTTAAGAAAATTATAAGCTTCTCTTTCGAGATTTTTTCAAACTGTATGCTATCCTTAGTACACTTCTTCGGAAAGGGAGCATAAAAATATGAGCAACGAAATTTTAACCGTCAAGAATCTCACCAAGGTCTACGGCAGGCGGGAGGCCGCCGCCAAGGCCCTGGACGGGGTGTCTCTGTCCGTCCAGGAGGGGGAATACGTGGGTATCATGGGCCCCTCCGGCTCCGGCAAGACCACCTTATTAAACTGCGTGTCCACCATTGACAGCCCCACCTCCGGCTCCATCGTCATTGACGGACAGGAGCTCACCCGGATGCGGGGCAAGGCCCTGACCCGGTTCCGCCGGGAGCGCCTGGGCTTTATCTTCCAGGACTGCAACCTGCTGGATACCCTCACTGCCTTTGAAAACATCGCCCTGGCCCTGTCCATCCTGCGCACGCCACCCGGCCAGGTCCGCCGCCGGGTGGAGGAGACAGCGGAGCTTTTGGGCATCTCCGACTGTCTGCACAAATATCCCTATCAGATGTCCGGCGGCCAGCAGCAGCGGTGCGCCGCCGCCCGGGCCATCGTCACCCGCCCGGCCCTGGTGCTGGCCGACGAGCCCACCGGAGCCCTGGACAGCAAATCCTCCCGGCTGCTGCTGGACCGGTTAGCTGTTCTCAATGAGGAGATGGGGGCGACGATTTTAATGGTCACCCACGACGCCTTCACCGCCAGCTGCTGCCGGCGGGTGGTGTTCCTCCGGGACGGCCAGATCTTTTTGGAGCTCCACCGGGACGGGGCGGACCGCAAGTCCTTCTTCGCCAAAATTATCCGGGTGGTGACCCAGCTGGGAGGAGAGATGGAAGATGTTCTGTAAGCTTGCCGCACGGAATGTACGCCGGTCCTTTCGGGACTACGGGGTCTATCTGCTCACCCTCACCTTTGGTGTGGGGCTGTTCTACACCTTCAACTCCCTGGACGGCCAGTCCGCCATGGTCTTTCTCGGCCATAATGACAACCCCATTGTGAACTCCATCTTTGTGATGATGGACGTGTTCTCCGTGTTTGTATCGGTGGTGCTGGCCTGCCTGATTCTCTACGCCAACAACTTTCTGCTCCGCCGCCGGAAGCGGGAGCTGGGCACCTACCTGCTCCTTGGCTTGAGCCAGGGGCAGGTGTCCCTGATTTTGTTCCTGGAGACGGGCATTGTGGGGATAATCTCCCTGATCCTGGGGCTGCTTGTGGGCTTTGCCGCGTCCCAGGGGCTGTCCGCCCTGACCCTGTCCATGTTCTCCATCCATATGGCGGAATTTGAGCTGGCCTTCTCCCTGCGGGCCCTGGGTAAAACCATCCTGTATTTCGGCATCATTTTCCTGATTGTAATGCTGTTCAGCGGCGTACAGGTCTCCAAGGCCAAGCTCATTGACTTGATGCAGGGGGAGCGGAAAAACGAGGAGCTGCGCCAGCGCCCCCTGCGGGTTGCGGTGGTCCAGCTGGTGCTGGGCGTGATCTGCCTGGTGGCCGCTTATGCCATCCTGCTCACCTTCGGCATGGCCCTGGCCATCGCCATTCTGCCCCTTTGCGTGGTGATGCTGTCTCTGGGCACCATCGGTTCCCTGCTGATTTTCAAGTCCCTGTCCGGCTTTGTGATGAAGTTCGCCCAGGGGAACCCCCGGTTTTATTTTTCAAATCTCAACCTGTTTACCCTGCGCCAGTGGCTGAGCCGGGTCCACACCACCTACCTGTCGCAGACGGTGATCTGCATTCTCCTGCTGCTGTCCATCGGCATCACCGCCAGCTGCATCGGCCTGAACAGCACCATCGAGGGCAACACCGACGAGCGGGCCCCCTTTGATATCACGGTGCAAAACCAGTCCGGGGACGTGGAGCTGGTGGATTTCCGGAATTTGATTCCCCAGGACCTGGTAACCTGGCAGTACGATGCGCTTTTTTACTATAACGACCCCGAAATTACCGGCATCCATGAGGCCAGCGGGGCGGTCCGGGTGACGGACTACAACGCCCTGCTCCAGCGGCAGGGGCTTGCCCCCTACACCGGGGAGCTGCCCTATCTCCAGGAGGACTACAGCGAGGCGCTGGTCACCGGAAGTCTGGGGCTGACCTTAGTCGTGGTCCCCGATGAAATGGCCCAAAGCCTGGAGATCCGGCGGCAGGTCTGGTGCGCCGACTACGCCGTGGAGCCCTCTGTGGCGGAAGCGCAGATTCTTCCACTGGTTCAGGAGCTGCAAAGTGACGTGGCCATCCGGGCGGAAAGCCGGCTGAATCTATACGCTGACTTGATGGGCAGTAAAATACTGGTCCTGTTTTTGGGGCTGTACCTGGGCTTTACCTTCCTGCTGGCTGCGGCGGCGGTGCTGGCCCTCCAGCAGCTGAGCCAGGCGGCGGACAACACCGGCCGCTATACCATCCTGCGCCGCCTGGGCGCGGAGGAAAAAATGGTGGCCCGGTCAGCCACTCAGCAGGTGGCGCTGGCCTTTCTGATTCCTCTGGCGCTGGCGCTGATTCACTCCACCGTCGGTATGAAAGCCGCCAACGACATCATCGCCGCGGTGGGAAAGGTGGACACCGTCCACAGCACCGCAGTTACCACCCTGATGCTGCTTCTGGTGTACGGCGGGTACTTTTTCGCCACCTCTCTGGCCTGCCGGCGCATGGCCTGTAAACGCGGGTGAGGCGTTTATAAGGATTTCCTTATGGCATTTATAATGGTTTTGGGGATGGTGTTTTTTTCAGGGAAGTGTTAATCTTTTAACAGAGTTAGAGTTAAAAAAATAACGATTTGCGCCGCTCATCCGCTCTGACGGCGCAAATCCACAGCTCTCTCTCTGGTTTTCCTGTAAACCGGGGGAAAACCCATCTTCTTTCCTTCCATCCTGAAATGAAACAAGGCGCCCCGGCCGGGACGCCTTGTTTCATTTTTTCAGTTGAATTTGTAAATCTTCCGGGCCAGCCGGTACAGTCCGATGGACAGCTTCCGGCCCTGATAGCCCGGGAAATTGCCCACCGCCGACACGGCCATGTACTTCATCTTGTGGTAGATCCCCTTGTCCACCGTCCGCAAATACTCCCACAGCTGGGTCTTTTTGCCCAAACTCTCCGGGGTATTGGCAATGACCAGGAAGATGGAGGAGATGGTCATCATCATAGCCAGGTAGTTAAACATATAGCGGCCCAGCTTTTTGTGCTCCCGGCCCACCTGCCGCAGATCGTGGGAGTCGATCATCTGGTAGGTTACCCGCAGCTGCTGGTCCACCCGGCCCACCATGACCGACTCGTTGACGCTCTGGTCCGCACGGCCGATGAAGTACCGGTACAGGTCCACGTCCAGATAGTAGAGGTTGCGCATCTGGGGCAGGGGCTGATAGACGAAGATGTTATCCACATAAAAGGTGTGCTTGGGCAGTACCAGGCCGCAGTCCCGCAGCACCTGGGTGCGGTAAATGACCGAGTGCATCAGCAGGTACTGGGAGGGGCGGAAGCGGCCGATGTGCTCCCACTGGAACACCCGCCCCACCGGGAACACGTTGCGGTAGTGCATCACCCGGCTGGTGTTGTCCTCCACGTGCTCATAGACGTAATTGCACACCATCATATCCACCGGCTTGCCGTCCCGGACGAACTGGCGCAGCTTGTCCAGGGCCTTGTGCAGGGAGGGCACATCCAACCAGTCGTCGGAATCCACCACTTTATAATAAATTCCCCGGGCGTTGCGCAGGCCGCAGTTCACCCCTTCGCCGTGTCCGCCGTTCTCCTGGTGGACGGCCCGGACAATGTCCGGGTACTGCTGGGCGTACCGGTCGCAGATGGCGGGGGTGTCGTCCTTGGTGGAGCCGTCGTCCACCAGAATAATCTCAATGTCGTCCCCGCCCTCCAGGAGACTGTCCACGCAGCGCTCCATGTAGGCCGCCGAATTGTAACAGGGGACGGCAAAGGTAATCAGCTTTTCCATGGGTCTCACTCCTTCTCTATAGCTGCTCCGCCAGTGCCAGGGCCCGGGCGGCAATCGCATCCATGTTGTAATATTTATACTCCGCCAGCCGGCCCAGCAGGTGCAGGTTGGGAATTTTCCGGGCGTCGGCCTGATATTTTGAATACAGAGCGTTATTTTCCGGGTTAATGATTGCGTAATAAGGGGCTTCTCCCGGTTCGCCGGTGTAAGCCCGGGAGTATTCCTTCATAATGGTGGTCACCCCGGGCAGCGCCTGGCCGGTGAGAAGCTTGAACTCGGTGATCCGGGTATACGCCTCGTCCACGGTGTAGTTCACGGTGCCCGCCGCCTGGAAATGGTCCTTTTGCACTGTCTCAAATTGGAAGTCCAGGGTCCGGTAGGGCAGCGGGCCGTATTTGAAGCCGAATAACTCGTCCGCCTGACCGGTGTAAATCATGGTTCCCGGGAAATCCTTCATCAAAGGCCGCGCGTCGGTGTTTAAGCGGACCTGGATGTTGGGGTGATCCAGCATCCGCTCAAACATGGCCGTATAGCCCTCCAGAGGCATCCCCTGGTAGGCGTCCTGAAAATACCGGTCGTCCGTTGACAGGCGCACCGGAACCCGGGCGGTGGTGTTGGGGTCGATTTCCTCCGGGGTCTGGCCCCACTGCTTCATGGTGTAGTGAACGAATACGTGCTCATACACATAATCCGCGATGGCGGCGATCTCCGGGTCCGGGTTCTGCCGCAGCTCCAGGATGGTCACCTGGCTCTGGGCGGGGTAGGCGTCCAGCAGCTTTTTCCCCAGCCGGTCCCCCTCTTTTGCGCCGAATGCGTTTTTCAGGGAGTCCAGGTTGAAGGGGACCGGGAAGAAAAAGCGTCCGTTTGTGGTTTTGTGTGCCGGAACCACCTCGGGGTTGTCCCGCGGCAGGTTGGCAATGACCTTGTGCTGGTAGCGCCGCCATTTTGTGAATCGGGAGAGAAAGTCAAAGACTTTTTTGTCGTTTGTGTGGAAAATATGGGGGCCGTACTGGTGGATGAGCACCCCGGCCTGGTCCTTGCAGTCGTAGGCGTTGCCGCCGGTGTGACTGCGGCGCTCGGCCACCAGGACCTGTTTGCCCTTTTCCGCCAGCACCCGGGCGCATACCCCGCCGGCGAAGCCGGCGCCGGCAATGAGAACGTCAAAATTTTGCTTCAAAACAAATTCCGCCTTTTTTCCGTATTTGATTCAGTATAACACAGCCGTCCTCAAAAATAAATAAAGAAAAGATTAAATCTGTCCTGGGAAAGCGGTCACGGCTCGATCGGAGAGGCTCCGCAATTTGAAAAAGCCAGGCCCGCCGCGCTTCCGCGGCGGGCCTGCTGCCTTTTTTACTTGTACTTCACCGCGGTGCCGTAAGCGATGACCTCGGCGGCCCCCTGCATCACAGAAGAGGACCCATACCGCACGTTGATTACCGCGTCGGCCCCCAGCTTGTTGGCCTCGTCCACCATCCGCTTCACGGCAATCTGCCGGGCCTCGTTGAGCATCTCGGTGTAGCCGGTAATCTCGCCGCCCACCAGGGTTTTCATGCCCGCCATAAAGTCCTTGCCGAAGTTCTTGGACTGGACTACCGTACCCTTCACGATCTCCAGGACCTCCAGCTCCTTGCCGGGGATGTAATCAATATTAGACCTCTTGCGAAATTAGGCAAAGCGGTCAACATTGCAGATGCCAGCAATCAA
>CAJUPG010000075.1 GCA_910588455.1 uncultured Oscillospiraceae bacterium | reverse complement strand
CCGGGTCCCGGCCCTCGCTGCCGGACACGTCCACCACATGGATGAGCAGGCGGCACCGGTCGATGTGCCGCAAAAAGTCGTGGCCCAGGCCGGCCCCGTCGGCGGCGCCTTCAATGATGCCCGGGATGTCCGCCAGCACGAAGGACACCCCCTCCTCCACGTAGACCACCCCCAGGTTGGGGAAGAGGGTGGTAAAGTGGTAGTTGGCGATTTTGGGCTGGGCGCGGCTGACCACGCTGAGCAGGGTTGATTTGCCCACGTTGGGGAAGCCCACCAGACCCACGTCGGCCAGCAGCTTCAGCTCCAGCAGTACCTCCCGATTCTCCCCGGGCAGGCCCGCCTTGGCAAAGCGGGGGACCTGCCGTGTGGGGGTGGCGAAGTGCTGGTTGCCCCAGCCCCCGCGCCCGCCCCGGCACAAAACAAAAGGTTCATCCCGGGACAGATCGCAGATAATCTCGTTGGTCTCCGCGTCCCGGATCACGGTGCCCCTGGGGACCCGGATGACCAGGTTTTCCCCGTCCTTTCCGGTACAGCGCTTTCCGGCCCCGTCGGAGCCGTTGCCAGCGGTGTACTTGCGCTTGTAGCGAAAGTCCATCAGGGTGGACATATGGGGGTCCGCCTGAACGACGATATTGCCCCCCCGGCCGCCGTCGCCGCCGTCGGGGCCGCCGTTGGCCACGTATTTCTCCCGGTGAAAGGAGACCACACCGTTTCCGCCATTTCCGGCGCGGACGGTGATTTTTGCCGTATCTACAAAGGGTGCTGCCATTCAGGGGCCTCCTTGCTTAAACTGCATCCAGTCAATTTTCCGATTTTTAAAATAGTATTCCCGGTCGTGCTCGCCGACCTCCCGCAAAATTTTGCAGGGGCTGCCAACCGCAACGACGTTGTCGGGCAGGTCCCTGGTCACCACAGATCCCGCGCCCACTACCACGTTGTCGCCGATGGTGACGCCGGGGACCACCACAACACCCGCGCCCAGCCAGCAGTTCCGGCCCACCCGGACCGGGGCGTTGTACTGGTATGCCTGCTCCCGCAGCTCCGGCAGAATGGGGTGGCCCGCCGTAGCCAGCACCACGTTTGGGCCCAACTGGGTGTAATCCCCCACGTAAATATGGGTGTCATCCACCAGGGTCAGGTTGAAATTGGCATAGATATTTTTGCCGAAGTGGACGTGCCGCCCACCCCAGTTGGCATAGAGGGGCGTCTCGATATAGCAGTCCTCCCCGATTTCCGCGAACATCTCCCGGAGCAGGGCGGTCTTGCCCGCCAGGTCGGAGGGCTTTAGTTGATTCAGGGCGTGCAGGCGGTCCAGACATTGCAGCTGCTCCTTCTGGAGCTCCGGGTCTCCGGGGAGATAAAGCGCACCCCCGTGCTGTTTTTCTTGGATATTCATACAGCTCTCACTTTCTGACAAAAAAGCCGCAAACGGACACCGTTTGCGGCTTAATAGCAAACCTTTACTCCGCAGCGGCTTCCTCAATAATGGAGACCTGCTTGCGGTCCTTGCCCAGACGCTCGAATTTCACGCGGCCGGTGGCTTTGGCGAACAGCGTATCGTCGCTGCCGATGCCCACGTTGACGCCGGGATGGATATGGGTGCCCCGCTGGCGCACCAGGATGTTGCCCGCCAGCACAAACTGGCCGTCGCCGCGCTTCACGCCCAGGCGCTTGGCCTTGGAGTCGCGGCCGTTGCGGGTGGAGCCCACGCCCTTTTTATGGGCGAAGAACTGAAGGCCGATATTCAGCATAATTACACCTCCAAAACGGTAATATTTTCAGGATATTCCTCCGCCAGATTGACCAGATGGACCATCAGAGCCGCCAGAAGGGTCTGGCAGGTTTCCTCCGCTGGGTCCTCCAATCGGCTGGGGAGCTTGAGGGTGACGGACGCGTCCCGCTCCGAAACCTTCACGGACGCTTCCAGGCACAGCACATCGTTGACGGCGCACTCAGCCAGCCGCACCGCGCTGGTGACGGCGGCGCAGACCAAGTCCTCACCCGCCGGGGCGCTGCCGCTGTGTCCCTGGGCCCGAAAGCCGGTAATCCGGTCGCCCTCTGTAAAAAATGAGACAGTGGTCATCTCTTAGGCGTGAATCGCGCCGATCTGCACCTTGGTGTAGGGCTGACGGTGGCCCTGGCGCTTGCGGTAGCCCTTCTTGGGGGTGTACTTGAAGATGCGGATCTTCTTGCCCTTGCCGTTTTTCACCACGGTGGCGTCCACGCTGGCGCCCTCCACCACGGGGGCCCCGAAGGTGGCGCTGCCGTCGTTGAGCACAGCCAGGACCTTGTCAAAGGTGATGGCGGCGCCGGCTTCGGCCTCCAGCTTCTCGATGAAGAGGGTGTCGCCCTCCGTCACCTTGTACTGCTTTCCGCCGGTCTCAATAATTGCGTACATCGTATTTCAACTCCTTTATAACGGGCTCGCTCTCCCAGGCGGGAATTTCTTCCGCTTGCGGGGCCTGCTCGACGCGGCATTTCTATTCTAACGGTTTTTTCGCCCGGTGTCAAGAAAATTATACCGAAACCCTGTGAAAAACCTTCTTTCCCTTCCGGACCATCAGGCCCCCGGCCAGCTGATCCTGGGAGAACGCGGCGTTCACGTCGGAAATTTTCTCCTCATTGACGGTGACGCCTCCCTGCTCCACCAGACGGCGGGCCTCTTTCTTGGAGGGAGCCAGCTTGCACTTGACCATCAGGTCCAGGATGCCGATGCTCCCTTCGGTCAAATCCCCGGCGGACAGGGTGGTGGAGGGCACGTTGTCCAGATCGCCGCCCCCTATGAACAGGGCCTTGGCGGCCTGCTGGGCCTTCTCCGCCTCCTCCCTGCCGTGGACCAGACTGGTCAGCTCAAAGGCCAGAATCTCCTTGGCAGTGTTCAGCTGGGACCCCTCCCAGGAATCCATCTCGCTGATCTGCTCCAGGGGCAGGAAGGTGAGCATCCGCAGGCATTTGAGCACGTCCCCGTCGCCCACGTTGCGCCAGTACTGGTAAAACTCATAGGGGCTGGTCTTGCTGGGATCCAGCCATACCGCGCCCTTGGCGGTCTTGCCCATCTTCTTGCCCTCGGAGTTCAAAAGCAGGGTGATGGTCATGGCGTGGGCGTCCTCCCCCAGCTTCCGGCGAATGAGCTCGGTGCCCCCCAGCATATTGGACCACTGGTCGTCGCCGCCGAACTGCATATTGCAGCCGTAATGCTGGAACAGGTAGTAGAAGTCGTAGGACTGCATAATCATGTAGTTGAATTCCAGGAAGCTCAGGCCCTTTTCCATGCGCTGCTTGTAGCACTCCGCCCGGAGCATATTGTTCACGGAGAAGCAGGCCCCCACCTCCCGCAGCAGCTCCACGTAGTTCAGCTTCAGCAGCCAGTCGGCGTTGTTGATCATCCGGGCCTTGCCCTCTCCGAACGCAATGAACCGCTCCATCTGCTTTTTGAAGCAGTCGCAGTTGTGCTGGATGGTCTCCGGAGTCATCATGGAGCGCATATCCGTGCGGCCGGAGGGGTCGCCGATCATGCCGGTGCCCCCGCCAATGAGGGCGATGGGCCGGTTGCCCGCCATTTGCAGGCGCTTCATCAGGCACAGGGCCATAAAGTGGCCCACGTGGAGGGAGTCAGCGGTGGGGTCGAAGCCGATGTAAAAGACGGCCTTCCCCTGGTTAATCATGTTGGAAATCTCTTCCTCGTTGGTCACCTGGGCAATGAGCCCCCGGGCCTTCAGTTCTTCGTAGCAGGTCATGTTGTGTTCTCCTTTATTCGTAAAATATTATAGGTCATTACGCTGATGAGGACAATGGCCGCCCCGGTCAGGGCCAGCGGGCCGATGGGCTCCCGGTAAAACAGGGCCACCAGAATGGGGTTGAGCACCGGCTCGACGCCGGAGACCAGGCTTGCGGTGACGGCGGGGGTGGTTTTCAGGCCCTCCACCATCAGGATATAGGCCAGCGCCACCTGAAATACCCCCAGCACCACCAGACTGAGCATGGGGAGAGGGGAAAAATCCGTCTCCCGCACCAGAAAGGGCAGGCCCGCCGCGGCGCTGATGATATCCCCCCAAAATACCGACGAGATGGGGTCGCTGTCGGGGAGATCGTTGAGCAGGAATACCCCCGCGTAGGCCATCCCGGACAGCAGGGCCAGCACGTTGCCCAGGGTTCCCCCGGCGGACAGGCTGTCCACAAAGAAGCAGACCACGCCCCCCAGCACGCAGGCGCAGGCGGCCAGGTCCAGCTTGCCCGGTTTTTGCCGGAAAAACAGAATCGAGAACCAGATCACGAAAATGGGGGCGGTGAATTGCAGCACAATGGTGTTGGCGGCGGTGGTCAGCTTGTTGGCCACGGAAAACAGGGCGTTGGTGCCGAACACGCACAGGGCGCCCAGGAAAATCCACCGGTTCAGCCGGAGCCGGTGGCCCCTCCAGGCCAGATACAGCCCGATCACCCCTGCGGCAATGATGGTGCGCCCACCGTTGATGGACATACCGTTCCAGGGGATCGCCTTGATGCACAGCCCTCCCAAGGCGCACAGCACTGCCGCCAAAAACACATACAGCGTCCCCCGCCGGGAATCGGCCACAGACATTCCTCCTTAAATGAAAATGCCCTCCGTTCCCTTTTGGGAACAGAGGGCATTGAATTGCGGTACCACCTCTGGCTTGTCCGGCCCTCGCGGGGCGGACCTTATGGAGTACGGGACTCCGGCGCAGTATCGGGCGCACCCGTCCGGCCCTACTGCGGCCCGGGGCCGGTTCAGGGGGCTGCTCCGCGGGGTAATTCGCCCTTCCGGCCCGCTCTCCCCCTTCCACCGACCGGGGGCTCTCTTGGCAGCTGGACCGGCGCTACTGGCCGCTTCGACGCATTAACGAGACTATAGCATAAAAAGAGGGCCTTTGTCAAGACGGGTTTTGGCCCAACCAGGCAGGAAATCTCCTTGTATTTTTCCGCAAAATATCGTATGATTAAGAAAAACGCAGAGGAGGCCACCCCATGGAAGAGAAGAAAATGGTAAAGGTCACAGTGGACGGCGAAGAATACGCCTACCCCTATGGAACGCCCTACCGGACCGTCGCGGCGGATGTACAGCACAAAATCCCCTGGGACATCCTGCTGGTCAACCGGGACGGGAAGCTGTGCGAGCTGCACAAGGTTTTGGACCGGGACTGCACCCTGCGGATGGTCACCGCCCAGGATAAGCCCGGCATCCAGACCTATGAGCGCAGCGCAGTATTTCTGATGCTCAAGGCGTTCCATGACGTAGTGGGGTCGGAGCGGGTGGAGCGCCTGTCGGTGGAGTATTCCCTCAGCAGTGCCCTGTTTGTTCTGGCCCGGGGCAGCTTCACCCTGGACCAGGCCCTGCTGGACCGGGTGGAGGCGCGGATGCGGGAGCTGTCCAGTCAGGCTGTACCCATTGAAAAGCGCTCCGTGAGCACTGACGACGCGGTGGACCTGTTTCAGAAGGCCCGGATGTTCCACAAGGCCCGGCTGTTTGAATTCCGGATCAACTCCCATGTGAACGTCTACTCCCTGGACGGCTTTGTGGACTACTTCTACGGCTATATGGCGCCGGATACCGGTTATATCAAATGCTTCGGGCTGGAGCTGTTTGAAAGCGGCTTCGTCCTGCGCCTGCCCACCCAGAAAAACCCAAAAGAGCTGGGGGAGTTCCGGCCCTCCCAAAAAGTGTTTCGGGAGCTCTACGCGTCCACCCTGCGCTCCCAGGCCCTGGACGCCTCCAGCGTGGCGGAGCTGAACACCACCATCTCCCAGGGGAGGGCCACGCCGCTGATTCTGGCCCATGAGGCCATGATGGAAAAGAAGATCGGCGACATCGCCGCCGAGATCGCCGGACGCAGGGAGGTCCGCTTTGTCATGATCGCCGGCCCCTCCTCCTCCGGCAAGACCACCTTCTCCCACCGGCTGTCCACCCAGCTGTGGGCCTGCGGCCTGCGGCCCCACGCCATCGCCACCGACAACTACTTCAAAAACCGGGTGGACACCCCCCGGGACGAGAAGGGCAATTACGATTTTGAGGGCCTGGGCGCTATGGACGTGGAGCAGTTCAACACGGATATGGTGCGCCTTCTCAACGGCGAGACGGTAGAGCTGCCCACCTATAACTTCAAAAAGGGCGTTCGGGAATACAACGGCAATTTCCTCACCCTGGGGGATGGGGATGTGCTGGTGATTGAGGGCATTCACTGCCTCAACGAGCAGTTTACCCACTCCCTGCCCCAGCAGAGCAAGTACCGGATCTACATCAGCTGCCTGACCACCCTGAACATCGACGACCACAACCGGATTCCCACCACCGACGCCCGGCTTTTGCGGCGGATTGAGCGGGACGCCCGGACCCGGGGCCACAGCGCCCAGGCCACCATCAAAATGTGGCCCTCCGTGCGGCGGGGGGAGGAGGAGAATATTTTCCCCTTCCAGGACAGCGCGGACATGATTTTCAACTCCGCCCTGATCTACGAGACCGCCGTGCTCAAGCCCTATGTCCAGCCCCTGCTCTTCGGCGTTCCCCGGGACAGCGAGGAGTATATCGAAGCCAAGCGGCTGCTGAAGTTTTTGAATTACTTCCTGCCCATTCCCGCCGACGACGTGCCTAAAACCTCCCTTATGCGGGAGTTTATCGGCGGGGGCTGTTATCAAGTCTGACCTGTCTGGGACCGGGCTGGGGCCACAGCAGCTCCAGTCCGGCGCCCGCGATGAGAAACACCGCCGGCATCAGAAAGTAGCGGTAGCGGGACTGGACCTCCAGGATCAGATGGACCGCGTAATAGCCGCAGAACACCAGGGTGAGCAGCAGGGGGAGCCTTCCCCGGGTGCCGTCCCGGACCCAGCCCAGGAAGCCCGCCAGGGCCAGGGCAAAAACAGCGATATAAACCCCCTTGTCCCCCCGGGCCAGGATCTGGGTCCACTGGTTCACGGTGAAGGGGCCCAGCCCCGCCTGGGGATCCAGATGGCCGAAGCCCCAGAACATATATTCGTCCGCCCCCCACATCACTCCGCTCTTGCGCACCGCCAGCCCTGCCAGACGAACCGGTCCGGCGGACAGGCGGTGTTTCACTTCCGCCCGCATGGCGGCGTCCCCCTCCTGGGTGGGGAGGGACAGGTAGGCGTCGTAGTCCGCCTGGTTCCAGCTCCCGTTGGACTCCTGGTTCAAGCCCAGTACGAACTTCCACATGGGCTGGTTGTTGGCCAGCCCCTCCGGGTTCATGCCGGAGGCGGTCACCCCGAAGTTCAGCAGGGCGAAGGCCAGAAAATAGCTCCCCGCCAGCAGGGCGCAGCGGAGCAGCGCCGGTTTGAGGGACTCTTTTTTCAGCAGCCCGCCAAGAAGCAGCCACAGCACCGCCGCCAGCAGCAGCACCGCTGCCAGGGCCCGGACAGCGTTTCCCAGTGCCAGCAGCCCCCCCGCCGCCAGCAGCCGGGGGACGCTGGGCTTTCGCATGACGTAAAAGGCCAGGTAGAACAGAAACACCGCCAGATGCTGGTTGGTGAGCACCCCCGCCAGAAAATAGGGGGCGGGATACAGCGCGTACAGCAGGGCCGCCCGCTGGGCGGTGCGCCGGGGGAGAATGTCCAGGGCCAGCAGATAGACCAGACAGCCCGTCCCCGCCATCCAGAGGGCGTTCATAATTTGAAGGGAGAGCTGTCCCGGGCCGAAAAGCTTCAGCAGCAGGGCTTCATAGGCCACAAAGCCCGTCTGATAGGCCCAGTTGAAAAAGTAGAGCTTGTCCAGATAGCCGTGCTCCCCCCGGGCCAGCTCCTGAGCGGCCTGGTACATGGTCTGGAAGTCCTGGATGGGCTGCCCTCCGATGAAAAAGATGACCCCCAGGGCGATGGCCAGCCGCAGCAGAAACAGCGCCAGCAGGGCCCCCCGGACGGACAGGACCACCCGCCCCCCCAGCCACAGGACCGCCGCGGCGCACAGGAGCCCCCCCAGCACCACAAGCCCCAGAGGGGCGGCGGCCCGGAGCAGATTTTGGAGCAGGATCAGAATGCAAAAGCCCAGGGCGCAAAACAGGCACACGCCTTCCCCCAGGGTGCCCAGTCGGGTTCGGTTCATAAGCAGCCTTCTTTCCCAAAAATGGATTGATCTGCACTCTATTATACACAAACTTAAATCCAGGTGCAAGGAACATAAAAAAACGATTAAATCGCCGCCGGACGTATTGCGTCTTGAGACAAAATGGGTTAGAATAATGCCAGCACACGGGAAACCGTAGTTTTAAGGAGGTTTGCACTATGGCATTTTTTGACGAATTGAAGGGCAAAGCGACGGATCTGGTCCAGTCCGGGGTTGCGAAATCCATGCAGCTGGCGGAGATCGCCAAGCTGAAAACTGCCAACATGGGTGAGGAAGATACCATCAAGAAGGCTTATGTAGAGCTGGGCAAGCTGTACTACGCCGAGCACGGCGCAGTAGCCGGCGGGGCCTATGCCGCCGCCTGCGAGCGCATCACTGCCGCCAAGGCCGCCATTGAGACCAACAACGAGCGCATCAGCCAGCTGAAGGCGGCTGCCGGCGAGCCTGAGGATGCGCCGGTAGAGGTGGAGATCACGGTAGCGGCGGAGGAGAGCAATGTCACCGAATTCCCCGCCCAGCCCGAGAGCCCGGAGGCAGAGGAGCCCAAGGACGAATAAAATACGATAGACGGAAAGAGGGCAGGAAACCGGACCGGTTTCCTGCCCTCTTTTGGGGTTATTTGCAAAATTCCGTGGCAACCTCCACAATATGCTCCGCGCTCAGGCCGAATTGCTTCAGCAGCGCCGCAGCCGGCCCGGAGTGTCCAAAGACGTCGTTTACGCCGATCCGGCGCACGGGAGTGGGGCATTTTTCGCTCAGCAGTCCGCACACGGCCTCGCCAAGGCCGCCCAGAATGTTGTGCTCCTCGCAGGTGATGATCTTTCCGCAGTCCCGGGCCGCCGCCAGAACGATTTCCTCGTCCAGGGGCTTGATGGTGCACAGGTTGACCACCCGGGCGGAGATCCCATCCCGAGCCAGAGCTTCCGCAGCCATCAAAGCTTCGTTTACCAGAAGGCCGTTGGCCAGAATGGCTACGTCGCTGCCCTCCCGGAGCAGCTCGCCCTTTCCGATTTCAAAGCGGAACGTGGACTCGTCGTGGAACACCGGCACCGCCAGCCGGCCAAAGCGCAGGTAGACCGGCCCCTGGTGCTCATAGGCGGCCTTGACGGCGGCCCGGGCCTCCACGTCGTCGGCGGGGGACATGACCACCATGCCGGGGATGG